>NZ_JBVHMF010000009.1:0-221653 GCF_055558595.1 Streptomyces sp. NPDC025721
GGGGGGTGGGGGTGCGAGGAGTGGGCCGCAGGGAGAAGGTTTTCGCCGCCTACAGCCCCCAACGGGTAGGTTGTGGGGGGGGGGGGGAGGGGGGCCCCCCCCCCCCCCCCCCCCCCGCCCCGAAGCCCGTCACGTCGTAGCGAAGTAGGGCTCACGTCCTGCCGCCCGCTCGTTGGCCTCGAATTCGACCGCGAGCAGCCCGAAGTGATGCACGTCCCGATAGGCGCCGCCCTGGAACACGTGCTCACGCTGCACGCCCTCCGCGGTGAAACCGAGTTTGCGCTGGAGCGCCAACGACCCCTCGTTGCCTCCGTAGACCTCGGCACAACAGCGGTGATACCGCCGTTCCCCGAACATGAACGACAGGACCAGCCGCATGGCCTCCGACGCGTAGCCGCGGCGCTGGTACGCGGCACCGAGATGAATGCCGTAATGGAAGTTGCCGTTCAGCCGGTCGCAGTCGTTCAGCACGACAGCACCCACCGGCTTCCCGCTGTCCAGGGCCTCGATGACGAGCAGGTACTCGTCCTCCGTACGGCTCGGCCCTTTCTCGCTCTGCTCTTGAAGGCGCTTGCGAGCCGCGGCCGCGGAAATCGGCAGCATCAGCCGCTCACCGTCCCGTTGCGTCTCCGCCTCGGACTCGAACGCGGCCAGTTGCTCCCAGTCCTCGGGCTCCAGGCCCCGCAGGCGCACCCGCTCGCCCGTCCAGAACCGCGTCACTCCACCCATGCTCAGCCCCCGCCGTCTGTCGCTGTCTCGCGCGGGCCATGACGTCGACCCGGTCCGGGCTGCCAGCGTACGGGGGTGGGCCGGGCTGAATTCCGGGGTGCGGAGGCCGGGTATGCGAATGGGCAAGGAGAGTGGGTACTCCTTGCCCTTCTTAAGGTATAGCGCAAGGGGGGCCTTGCGGCAAGGGGGTGCTGGGGTCGCACAATGGGCGGCCGGAGGCCAGAGGTGCGGTGAATCTGGCGGAATGCACGGCTTTGTGGACGGGGACATCTGATGGTGGACGTGACCGTCGTCGGCAGTGGGCCGACGGGGTTGATGCTGGCGAGCGAGCTGCGGTTGCAGGGCGTGGACGTCGTGGTGCTGGACCGGGAGGCGGAGCCGACGTCGTTGGTGCGGGCGCTGGGGCTGCACGCGCGGAGCATCGAGATCATGGACCAGCGCGGGCTGCTGGAGCGGTTCCTGGCGCTGGGGACGCAGCACCGGGTCGGGGGATTCTTCGGGGGGCTCGGCAGGGAGTGGCCGCGGCGGCTGGATACGGCGCACGGATATGTGCTGGGGATCTTCCAGACGGTCACCGAACGGCTGCTGACCGAGCACGCGCGGGAGCTGGGCGTGGAGTTCAGGCGCGGCTGCGAGGTCGTGGGGCTGAGCCAGGACGACGAGGGGGTGACGGCGGAGCTGGCGGACGGGTCGCGGCTGCGGTCGCGGTACCTCGTGGGGTGCGACGGCGGCCGGAGCACGGTGCGCAAGCTGCTCGGCATCGGATTCCCGGGGGAGCCGAGCAGGGTGGAGACGCTGATCGGCGAGATGGAACTGGACGTCGACCAGGAGACGTTGGCGGCCGTGACGGCCGAGGTGCGCAAGACTGAGAAGCGCTTCGGGGCGATGCCGCTCGGTGACGGGACGTACCGGGTGGTCGTGCCCGCGAAGGGCGTCAGCGAGGACCGGGCGGTCCCGCCGACGCTGGAGGACTTCAAGGAGCGGCTGACGGCGTTCGGCGGCACCGACTTCGGCGTGCACTCACCGCGCTCGCTGTCGCGGTTCGGCGACACGACCCGCCTGGCGGACAGCTACCGCGTGGGCCGGGCGCTGCTGGCGGGGGACGCGGCGCACATCCACCCGCCGACCGGCGGCCAGGGCCTCAACCTCGGCGTGCAGGACGCGTTCAACCTCGGCTGGAAGCTGGCCGCCGCCGTCAACGGCTGGGCCCCGGAAGGGCTGTTGGACACCTACGAGACCGAGCGCCGCCCGGTGGCCGCCGCCGTACTGGACAACACCCGCGCCCAGATGGAGCTGATGTCCACGGAGCCGGGAGCCATGGCGGTGCGCCGACTGCTGTCGGAACTGGCCGAGTTCGAGAACGTCAACACGTATCTGATCGAGAAGATCACCGCGATCGCCATCCGTTACGACGTCGGCGAGGGGCACGAACTGCTCGGCCGGCGGCTGCGCGACGTGGAGTTGAAGCGCGGCCACCTCTACGGGCTGATGCGCCAGGGGCGCGGTCTGCTGCTCGACCGGACCGGCGCGCTCTCGGTCGACGGCTGGGCGGACCGGGTCGACCACGTGGTCGACGTCAGCGAGGAACTGGACGTCCCCGGCGTCCTGTTGCGCCCGGACGGCCATGTCGTGTGGGTCGGCGAGGACCAGGCGGACCTGCGCGCCCTGATGCCGAAGTGGTTCGGGGCCCCCGCCGACTGAGCGATCACGCCGACTGAGCGATCACGGCGACCATGAAGCTCACGGCGACCATCAAGCTCACGGCGACCGACCGTCAAGCTCACGGCGATCACGGCCACCCACCCCGCTCGCCGTCAGGCGCCCGCCTCCGCCAGATAGCGGGTGAGCGCCGCCACGACCAGCGCGTGGTCCTCGACCTGCGGGAGGCCGGAGACGGCGACGACCCCGACCACGCCGACTCCCGCCACCCGCAGGGGGAACGCGCCGCCGTGCGCCGCGTACAGGTCGGGGTCGAGCCGCGAGGACTCCTCGAAGCTGCCGCCCTTGGCCCGGAACCGCTCGCCGACCAGCAGTGACGAGGCGTGGTAGCGCTCGACGACCCGCGCCTTACGGGCCAGCCAGGCGTCGTTGTCGGGGGTGGTGCCGTCCAGGGCGTGGTGGAAGAGCTGCTGACCGCCGCGCCGGATGTCGACGGTGACGGCGGCGCCGCCCTCGCGGGCCATCTCGACCAGCAGGGAGCCGAGCCGCCAGGCGTCGTCGTGGGTGAACCGGGAGAACACCAACTCCGCTTCCTGCGCCACGAGTTCGGCGACCCGCTCGCCGCCGGGCGCGGTCACAGCGCCACCGTCCGGCCCTGCGCGGCCGAGAGCTTCGCGGCCTCCAGGACGTCCAGGGCGGCGGCGGCCTCCAGCGCCGTGACCGGCGGCGGGGTGCCGTCGCGCAGGGAGGCCAGGACACCGGCGTAGAAGGCGGGGTAGTCGCCGGGCACGGACGGCACCCGGCGCGAGTTGTCGTCGGTGCCGACGGTGCCCCACGAGGACTCCGGCTCCGCGCCCCACGCCGTGCCCTCGCCGGGGCGCAGGCCCTCGCGCAGCGCGGCCTCCTGGGGGTCAAGACCGTAGGTGACGTAGCCGCCGAGGCTGCCGAGGACGCGGAAGCGCGGCCCGAGGCGGGCGGTGGTGGCGCTCATCCACAGGTGGGAGTGGACGCCGTTGGCGTGGGTGACGGCGATGAAGGTGTCGTCGTCCGCGGCGGCGCCGGGCCGCTGGACGTCGGACTCGGCGTACACCAGGGCGGCCGGGCCGAACAGCGCGAGCGCCTGGTCGACGAGGTGGCTGCCGAGGTCGTACAGCAGGCCGCCGATCTCGGCCGGGTCGCCGGACTCGCGCCAGCCGCCCTTGGGCTGCGGGCGCCACCGCTCGAACCGCGACTCGAAGCGCTGCACCTCGCCCAACTCGCCCTTGTCCAGCAGCCCTTGGAGAGTGAGGAAGTCGCTGTCCCAGCGCCGGTTCTGGAAGACGGAGAGCAGCAGGCCGCGGCGCTCGGCGAAGGCGGCCAGTTCGCGCGCCTCGGCCGCGGTGCCCGCGAGCGGCTTGTCCACCACGACCGGCAGCCCGGCGTCCAACGCGGCGGTGGCCAGCGGCACATGGGTGCGGTTGGGGGAGGCCAGGACGACCAGGTCCAGCTCGGACGCGCGCGCCCACAGCTCGTCGGCCGCGGCGGCGAAGCGTACGTCCGGGTGCTCGGCCAGCGCCTGGGCGCGGCGCTCGGGGCTGCCGGTGACGATCGTGTCGAGGACCAGGCCCTCGGTGGCGGCGATCAGCGGGGCGTGGAAGAAGGAGCCGGCCGGGCCGTAGCCGACGAGGCCGACGCGAAGGGGAGTGCCGGGGGTGCTCATGCGCTCCACTTTGGCAACAGTGTTGCCAAAGTGCAAGCGCGCGGGACAATGGCGGGGTGAACCCGTCCGCGCCCGGCGCCAACCTCCCCGCCCTCCGCAGCCACAACGCCGCGCTCGTCCTCGGCCTGCTCCGTACGGCCACGCTGTCGCCCGCCGACGCAGGCACGGACAGCGGCGGTACGGACAGCCGGGGTACGAGCGGCGGCGGCACGGACAGCGGGGGTACGAGCGGCGGCGGTACGGGCAGCGGCGGTACGGACGGCCGCGCGCGGGGCATCAGCCGCCTGGAGCTGGCCGAGCGGACCGGCCTCACCCCCCAGGCGGTCAGCAAGATCACCGCCCGGCTGCGGGCCGAGGGACTGGTCGAGGAGGCCGGGCGGCGCGCCTCGACCGGCGGCAAGCCGCGCACCGAACTGCGGCTCGTCAGCGGCGCCCGGCACGCCGTCGGCGTCCACCTCGACGGGGAACGGCTCACCGCCGTCCTCACCGACCTCACCGGCCGTACCGTCGCCGAACGCGAGGCGCCGCTGGACCTCGGCCTGCCCGTGGAGTCCGCGCTCGCCGCGATCGTCCACGAAGTACGGCTCATCGCCGCCCGCGCCCCCGGCGCCGTCCTCGGCGTCGGCGTCGGCATGCGCGGCCCCCTCGACCACCGCACCGGCACCCTCCACCGCGTCACCGGCTTCCCGCACTGGCAGGGCGTCCCGCTCCGCGCCCGCCTGGCCGCCGCCCTCGGCCTCCCGGTCGCCCTCGACAAGAACACCAACGCGGCGGCCCTGTCGATCCTGGCCGAGGCCGTCCCGGCGGGAAGCGTCCCGACCGGGGTCGTTCTGGCCGGGACCGGGGAGGGCTCACCGCCCCCGGCCGCCGCCCCCGGCGAGTGGTCCGCACCGACGGAGTCCGCCCCGGCCCCCGTCACAGCCCCGGCCCCCGTCACCGCCCCGGCCCCCGGAGCCGGTCGTCCCGCGTCCGGAGTCGGCGGTCCCGCGTCCGAAGCCGGTGGTCGCGGGACGGAGTCCGACCCCGCCCCTGGCGGCGAACCGCCGACGACGGCGGAGTCCGCAGCCGCCCGTCCCCGCCCCGCCGCAGGCGGCCCCCCGGCCTTCGCGTATCTGCACCTCGGGGCCGGGCTCGGCGCCGGGCTGGTGCTGGGCGGGGAGGTGTACCGGGGCGGGCGGACCGGGGCGGGGGAGTTCGGGCACCAGGCGGTGGAGCTGGGCGGGGTGCTGTGCGAGTGCGGCAACCGGGGCTGCCTGGAGGCGCTGTGCCTGGCGGCGGCCGGGCGCGGCGACACCGTGGGCGCGGCCCGGCTGCTGGGCGTCGGGGCGGCGAATCTGGTCGCGCTGCTCGACATCGACCGGGTGGTGCTGGGCGGCAGGACCGTACTGGCCGCGCCCGCCGTCTTCGCCGAGCAGGTCACGGCCGTGCTGGCCGAACGCGGCCGGAGCGTGCCCGTGGGATTCGCCGCGGCGGGCCCCCGCGCGGTGGCCGAGGGCGCCGCCCTGCTCGTCCTGGCCCCGCTCTTCGGCAATGTCCTCACCCACGCCTGACGCGTCCCCGCCCGCCCGTGAGCAGGGCTCCGGGACCGGGCACCCCGTCCGGTCTGCGAGGATCGGGCAATGGCCGACGCAGATCCGCAGAGCCCGATCCGGGCGGGCATCCCGGAGCACGGGCGGGTGCCGAAGTACTTCGCCGTCAAGACCCGCCTCGAAGTCGTGCTCGACGAGTTGGGCGAGGGCGGACTGCTGCCCACGGAGCGGGAGTTGGCGGCCCGCTTCGAGGTGGCGCGGGAGACCGTACGGCAGGCGCTGCGCGAACTGCTGATCCAGGGCCGGGTGCGCCGCAGGGGCCGCGGCACCGTCGTGGCCGGGCCCAAGCTGGAACAGCCGCTGTCCACCGACAGCTACACCGAGGGCGTACGGCGGCAGGGCCGCGTCCCCGGCCGCAATCTGATCGCGCTGGAGCGGCTGCCCGCCGACCCCGGTCTCGCCGCCGAACTGCGGCTCGCGCCCGGCGACCCGGTGTGGCACATGGAGCGCGTGCTGCTCGCCGACGAGGAGCGGGTCGGCCTGGAGAGCACGTATCTCGCGGTGGCCCGACTGCCGCACCTGGAAAGGGACTTCGCGCCCGACACCTCCTTCTACGCCTTTCTGCGCGAGCGGATCGGCGTCGAGCCGGTCTCGGTGGACGAGCGGATCGAGACGGTGCTGGCCACACCGCGCGAGGCGCTGCTGATCGGTACGCCGCCCGCGCTGCCGATGCTGCTGCTGCACCGGTCGAGCCGGGACGAGGCGGGCGAGCCGCTGGAGCGGGTGCGGTCGCTCTACCGCGGCGACCGCTTCAGCTTCACCGTCCACATGGAGAAGAGCGACCGGCGGGGCTGAGGTCTCCGGTGGCCGACGCCCCCCTATTTAGTCACGGAACGATAACGGGTCTAGTCCAAGCTTGGAGACCTGTTCACCCGGACGTCGGTAGCCGGACGCGAGACGGCCACCCTCCGCCGCGAATCTCGACGGCGTGAGAGTCACTGTCGTAGGAGCCGGAGCGCTGGGCACGATGCATGCCTGGCACGCAGTCAACCGCGGCCACGAGGTCGTCCACCTGGAGCGCGAGCGGGAGGCCCGCGGCGCGTCCGTGCGCAACTTCGGCCTCGTGTGGGTCGGCGGCCGGGCGGCCGGTGCCGAACTGGAGACCGCGCTGCGCGCCCGCGAGCTGTGGGAGGAGATCGGCGCCCGCGTGCCCGGCGTCGGCTTCCGCGCCAACGGCTCGCTCACCGTGGTCCGCACCCCGGCCGAGCGGGCCGTCGCCGAGGACGTCCTGGGCCGCCCCGACGCCGCCGAGCGCGGCTACAAGTGGCTGTCGCCCACCGAGGTCGCCGCCCACAACCCGGCCATGCGCGGCGAACTCCTCGGCGCCCTGCTCTGCGAGCGCGACGCCGCCGTCGAGTCGCGTGTCGCCCTGCCCGCCCTGCGCGCCCACCTCGAAGCGACCGGCCGCTATACCTTCGTCGCCGGCCGCGAGGTCCGCGACGTCGACACCGGCCTGGTCCGCGACGACCACGGCACGTCGTACGCCTCCGACAGCGTCGTCGTCGCCACCGGCGCCTGGCTGACCGGTCTCGTCAAGGAACTCGCGCCGAGCCTGCCGGTACGCAGGGTCCGGCTCCAGATGGCGCAGACCGACCCGCTGGGCGAACCGCTGACGACCTCCGTCGCCGACGCCGACAGCTTCCGCTACTACCCCGCCTACGACGGCGCCGCGCTCGACGCCCTGCGCGCGGGCCAGCCGCAGCCGCCGGTCGCCGCCGAGCACCGCATGCAACTGCTCATGGTCCAGCGCCTCGACGGCGGCCTCACCATCGGCGACACCCACGAATACGACGAAGCCTTCGCCTTCGACGTGATCGAGGACCCGTACGACCACCTGCTGGAACGGGCCGCCGAACTCCTCGGCCGCCCCCTGCCCAAGATCCGCCGCCGCTGGGCCGGGGTGTACGCGCAGTGCGCCGACACCACCCGGGTCGTCCACCGCGAGCAGGTACGCGACGGCGTGTGGCTGGTCACCGGCCCCGGCGGTCGCGGCATGACCTGCTCCCCGGCGATCGGCGAGGACACCGCGAACGAGATCGGCTGGTGAACGACATGACCGAGACCACGGCGGCTGCCGCCGCCCCCGCACCCACGGAGCCGGGACCCGCCGCCTCCGCCTCCGCCCCAGGTGATACGTCCGACCTGCGGCTCGTCGTCCTCGACATGGCCGGGACCACCGTCGCCGACGACGGCCTGGTCGAACTGGCCTTCTCGCGGGCGGCCGAGGAGCTGGGGGTCGAGCCCGGCAGCGCGGACCACAGCGCCAAACTCGACTACGTACGCGCCACGATGGGCGAGTCCAAGATCACCGTCTTCCGCGCCCTGTTCGGTGACGAGCGGGCGGCACGGCGCGGCAACGCGGCGTTCGAGACCGCGTACGCCGCACTCGTCGACGGCGGCCGGTGCGCGCCGCTGCCCGGCGCGCGCGAGACGATCGACGCGCTGCGCGAGGCGGGCCGCAAGGTCGTCCTGACCACCGGCTTCTCCCGCGTCACGCAGGACGCGATCCTCGACGCGCTCGGCTGGCGCGATGTCGCCGACCTCACCTTGTGCCCGGCCGACGCGGGCCGTGGCCGCCCCTACCCCGACATGGTGCTCACCGCGCTGCTGCGCACCGGCACCGACTCCGTCCGCCAGGTCGCGGTGGCCGGCGACACCGCCTACGACATGCTCAGCGGCGTCCGCGCGGGCGCCCCGCTGGTCGCGGGCGTCCTGACCGGCGCGCACACCGAGGCTCAGCTCATCGCCGCGGGCGCCACCCACGTCCTGGCCTCGATCGCCGAACTCCCCGCCGCCGTCGCGCGCCGGGAGACCCCGCGATGACCGCCGCCGACCACCCGGCGGCGGAGCCGACGCCCGCGCCCCCGCGCGCGGGCACGACCGGCCCCGCGGGCATCCGGTTCGCGCAGGTGACCGTCGCCTACCACGGCCAGACGGTGCTGGACTCGCTCGACCTGACCGTCGAGCGCGGGGAGGTCATGGCGCTGCTCGGCCCGTCGGGGTCGGGGAAGACGACGGCGCTGCGGGCGGTGGCGGGGTTCGTGCGGCCGGTCAGCGGGCGGGTGGTGATCGGGGGACGGGACGTGACGGACCTGCCGCCGTACCGGCGGGGCATCGGGATGGTGGTGCAGCAGTACGCGCTCTTCCCGCATCTGCGGGTGGACCAGAATGTGGCGTTCGGGCTCAAGGCGCAGAAGGTGCCGCGCGGCGAGGTGCCCGGGCGGGTGGCGGACGCGCTGGAGATGACCGGCATGGCCGCGTACGCCCGGCGCTATCCGCGGGAGCTGTCCGGCGGGCAGCAGCAGCGCGTGGCCATCGCCCGCGCGCTGGCGATCAGGCCGGGGGTGCTGCTGCTCGACGAGCCGCTGTCGGCGCTCGACGCGCAGCTCCGCTCCGGGATGCTCACCGAACTGGCCCGGCTGCACCGCGAGTTGCCCGAGGTCTCGATCCTGTACGTCACCCACGACCAGATCGAGGCGCTGACGCTCGCCGACCGTATCGCCGTCCTGGACAAGGCCAGGCTCCGGGACTGCGGCACCCCGCACGACCTCTACCGGCACCCGCGCACGGCCTTCACGGCCTCCTTCGTGGGCAACGCCAATCTGCTGAACGTCAGGGCGGGGGAGGACGGCGCCGTACGGCTGGCGGACACCACCCTCCAGGTGGCCGCGAGCGGTACGGACGGCCCGGCGCCTGGCGCCGAGGCGACGCTGTGCGTCCGCCCGCACGCGCTGCGGCTGGCCGCCGCATCCGGGGAAGGCGGTGGCAACGTCCTGCGCGGCACCGTCACCGCCGTGCAGTGGCGCGGCCACACGCACCGGCTGCTCGTCGCGGCGTACGGGCACGAACTGCGCGCCGACGTAGGGGACTTGCGGCAGCCGCCGCGGGCGGGCGACGAGGTCGGGCTGACCTTCGCGGCCGAGGACGCGGTGCTGCTGCCCGCGGGGCTCGGCGCGGGAGGTGTCGGCGTTGGCTAGGACGACGCAGGCGCCGCTCGTACCGGAAACGAAGCCGGGCGCCACACCGGACACCCCACCGGACGCCAAGCCGGACGCCACAGCGGACGCCCGACCGGCCGCGCGCACCGCCACGCCCGCCGCGGACAAGGGCGGTTCGCGGCGGCTGACCGTGCCCGGCCCGCTCTGGGCCCTGCCGCCCCTGGCCGCGATCGGCTTCTTCTTCCTCTATCCGCTCTTCCTCGTCGGCAAGCAGTCCCTCTCACCGGACAGCGGCGGCCACTCCGTGTCCGCGTACACCGACGTGTTCACGGAGGAGTCGTTCCGCAAGGCGCTGTGGAACACCGTGTGGATCGCGGTCGGTTCGACCGCGGGCTGTCTGGTCCTCGGCTTCGTCCTGGCCCTGGTGATCGCCTTCGTGCCGTTCCCCGGCGGCAAGGCGCTCAGCCGCTTCATCGACATCTTCCTGGCCTTCCCCTCCTTCCTGATCACCCTCGCGCTGCTGTTCCTCTACGGCACCGTCGGCATGGCCAACGGCCTGTGGACGGACGTGACGGGCGGCGCGAGCGGCAGCGGCCCGATCGACTTCCTGCGCACACCGTGGGGCGTACTCCTGGCGGAGATCACGTACTTCACGCCCTTCGTGATGCGCCCGCTGCTCGCGGCCTTCTCCCAGGTGGAGACCGCCCAGTTGGAGGTCGCCTCGTCGCTGGGCGCGCGGGCGCCGCGGATCGTACGGCAGGTGATCCTCCCCGAGGCGCTGCCGTCGCTCGCGGCGGGCGGCAGCCTCGTCCTGGTCATGTGCCTCAACGAGTTCGGCATCGTGCTCTTCACCGGCGCCAAGGGCGTCACCACCCTGCCGATGCTCGTCTACAGCAAGGCGATCCTCGACGGCGACTACCCGGGGGCGTGCGTCGTCGCGGTCGTCGCCGTCGTGCTGTCGGTGACGCTCTACGGCCTCTACCGGGCCGTCGTGGCCCGTACCACCACCCTCGCAGGAGGCTTCACCGGAGGTGCCCGCCGTGCTGGTGCATAGCCGCAGCGGTCGCTGGACGGCCTGGGCCGTCTTCTTCGTCCTGTTCCTGCCGGTCTTCGCGCTGCCCTTCCTCGTCGTGCTGATGGCGTCCTTCGCCACCAACTGGAGCGGCGCCTTCCCGTCCCACCCGACGCTGACGCACTATCAGGACATCACCAAGGGCGACTCGGCGCACGCCCTGACCACCAGCCTGTGGACGGCGCTGGCCGCCAGCGTGCTGGCCCTGCTCGTCGGCGGCTGGGCGGCGCTCGCCGCCGAACGCCTGCGCGGCTGGCAACGGCGCCTGCTCGACACCCTGTTCATGCTGCCCGTCGCCGTGCCGTCCGTCGTGGTCGGCCTGTCCCTGCTGGTCGCCTTCTCCAAGCCGCCGCTGCTGCTCAACGGCACCCGCGAGATCGTGATCCTGGCCCACACCGTCCTGGTCACCGCCTTCGCCTACCAGTCCGTGAGCGCCGCGCTCGTCCGCCTCGACCCGGCGTACGAGCAGAGCGCCGCGAGCCTGGGCGCGCGGCCCGCGTACGTGCTGTGGCGGATCAGGCTTCCGCTGCTGCTGCCCTCGCTCACCGCCGCCGCCGGACTCTGCTTCGCCCTGTCCATGGGCGAGTTGAGCGCCACGATGATGCTCTACCCGCCCGACTGGCTGCCGCTGCCGGTCCAGATCTACGGCGCGACGAACCGCGGTTCGCTCTACTCGGGCGCCGCCCTGGCCGTCGTCCTCATGGTGACGACCCTGCTCGTCCTGCTCGGGATGTCCCGCGTCCGCACCCGGGCCTCCTACCGCTGACCCCCCTTTTCCCCTTTCTCCTTCCCGATTGACCACACCCAGCAAGGAGTTCGACCTGCCATGCGCAAGCGCAGCCCCATCACCCCGCTCACCGCCGTCGCCGGCACCCTCACGCTCGGTCTCGCCCTCGCCGCCTGCGGCGGTTCCTCCGACTCCGGCTCCGGTTCCTCGGACGGCAAGGCGTCCACCGAGGTCACCGTCTACAGCGCCGACGGCCTGCACAACGAGGCCGGGGACGGCTTCTACGACAAGGTGTTCAAGGACTTCACGGCGAAGACCGGCATCAAGGTCAACTACGTCGAGGGCGGCTCGGGCGAGGTCGTGCAGCGCGTGATCCGCGAGAAGTCCAACACCAAGGCCGACCTGATCGTCACGCTGCCGCCCTTCATCCAGCAGGCCGACGCCAAGGGGCTGCTGACCACGTACAAGCCCGCCGGTTCCGACAAGGTCGACGCCGCCGACAAGGGCGCGGACGGCGACTGGACCTCGATCGTCAACAACTACCTGTGCTTCATCTACAACACCAAGGAACTGCCGACCCCGCCCAAGACCTGGAACGACCTGCTGGACGGCAAGTTCAAGAACAAGCTCCAGTACTCCACCCCCGGTGTCGCGGGCGACGGCACCGCCGTCGTCATCAAGGCCATGCACGACTTCGGCGGCCAGGCCCCGGCGATGGAGTACCTGAAGAAGCTCCAGGCCAACAACGTCGGCCCGTCCGCGTCCACCGGCCAGCTCGCCTCCAAGGTCGACAAGGGCGAACTGCTGGTCGCCAACGGCGATGTGCAGATGAACTACGCGGACCAGGCGACGATGCCGCACCAGGGCATCTTCTTCCCGGCCGCCGACGCCTCGGGCAAGCCGACCACCTTCGCGCTGCCGTACGCGGCCGGGCTGGTGAAGAACGCGCCGCACGAGGACGCGGCCAAGAAGCTGCTCGACTACTTCCTGACCACCGAGGTCCAGCAGGAGGTCTCCTCGATCGGCGGCGGCTTCGCGGCCCGCACCGACGTGACCGCGACCGACGCCAACGCCGCCAAGCTCAAGCAGATCATGTCGGGCGTGGACGTCTTCACCCCCGACTGGTCCGACATCGACGCCCACCTGACCGACTACGTGGACGCGTGGAAGACCGCCACCGGAAGCTGACTCCTGGCCGAACGGCAGGTCACCGGTCAGCCGGCCGTTGGCTGACCGGGGGACCGCCGTGACGCGGCGGCCGACCAGCACGCGAGACGGCCGGGGCGGGTGCCATCCGCCCCGGCTACGCTGGTGAGTGAAGCCGTGGGCAGAAGCGGCGTGCTGAGGCCGTGGGCTGAAGCCGGCGTGCTGAAGCCGTGCGCGGAAGCGGCGCGCGGATGCCGCGAGCGGATGCCCCGGGCGCGAGCTGTGCGAGGAACAGGAGAGCGGAACCCGTGTCGACACGCAGGCCCATCGAGTCGTGGCTCACCGACATGGACGGGGTGCTGATCCATGAGGGCACGCCCATCCCGGGCGCCGACGCCTTCATCAAGGGGCTGAAGGAGTCCGGCAAGCCCTTCCTGGTGCTCACCAACAACTCCATCTACACCCCGCGCGACCTGCACGCCCGGCTGACCCGCATGGGCCTCGACGTACCGGTCGAGAACATCTGGACGTCCGCGCTGGCCACCGCCAAGTTCCTGGACGACCAGCGCCCCGGCGGCACCGCGTACGTGATCGGCGAGGCGGGGCTGACCACCGCCCTGCACGACGTCGGCTACATCCTCACCGACACCGACCCGGACTACGTCGTCCTCGGCGAGACCCGCACCTACAGCTTCGAGGCGCTCACCAAGGCGATCCGGCTGATCAACAATGGCGCCCGCTTCATCGGCACCAACCCCGACGAGACCGGGCCGTCCCCCGAGGGCGTGCTGCCCGCGACCGGCTCCGTGGCCGCGCTGATCACCAAGGCCACCGGCAAGGACCCCTACTTCGTGGGCAAGCCCAACCCGCTGATGATGCGCGCCGGGCTCAACGCGATCGGCGCGCACAGCGAGACCAGCGCGATGATCGGCGACCGGATGGACACCGACGTGCTGGCCGGCCTGGAGTCCGGCATGACCACGTTCCTGGTGCTGACCGGCCTCACCGCGCCCGCCGACATCGACCGCCACCCCTTCCGCCCCTCGCGCGTCGTGAACTCGATCGCGGACCTCGTGTCGGAGATCTGAGCCCCGGCCCGCAGCCCCCAGCGCCGGCCCCCGAGCCGGCGCGCGGCCCCCGGAGCCCCGGGCCCGGGAAAGCCGAGCCGACACACCGATTCGTCACTCTCCGTAGAGCGTCCCTCACCCTGATGGACGATTGAGGCGCCCCTCGGGGTGCGGGCGGCGGCCGTCGCAGGGATGTTCGTAAGCACCGGGCGCGAGTCCCCGCTCCCGGACGAGCGGAGGTCTCCATGTTCGGTCTGAAACTGCCCGTCATCGCCGCAGCCGGTGCCGTCGGAGTGTTCGCGCTCGGTGGCGCCTCGGGGCTGCCCAGCCAGGCGATCGCCGACTCGGGCGGAGGGGGATCGTCGTCCTCTTCCTCCTCGTCGTCGTCCTCGTCCTCGTCGTCCAGTTCCTCGGACTCGATGGACGTGTCGCCCGCCAGCGTGGCGCCGGGTGGTGTCGTGAGCCTGCACCTGGAGACCTCCTGCAAGTCCGGCGGCAAGGCCCGCGCCAGCGCCGAGGTCTTCGTGGACACCGTCACCCTCGCCCCGGCGAGCGACGGCTCCCACTCGCTCGAAGGCACCGCGTTCATCAAGTCCGACGCGGTCGACGGCTCGTACGAGATCTCCGTCGAGTGCAACGGCTCCTCCAGCTCCGCGTCCGCGTCCGTGACGGTCACCGGCGCCAGCACCTCGCTGCCGATCGCGCCCGTCCCCGCGGGCGGCGGCGGCACCGCGCAGCTCGCGGCCGGGCCCGGCACGGCCGGTTCCGACACCAGCGCGCTGCTGGTCACCGGCGGCTTCGCGGCCATCGGTCTGGCGGGCCTCGTGATCCACCGGCGCCGCAGCTCCGACCGCGGCTGACCGGGATGGCGGAAGGGGCGGAGGCCGCGGGCGGCGGCGAGGACGGTCCACGGCCCGACAACAGGACCTGGACGACCGCGGCCGTCGCCCTCGTGCTGCTCGCGGCCTGGCTGTTCGGACACGACGGCGGCGGCAGCGGTACGGAGGCCACCCCCGGCGGCCGGGCGCTGGCCGCCGCCGCTGCCGACCGCCCGCGCGAGGTCTACGCCCCCCACCTGCCGATGCCCGCCTCCACGCCGCTGCGCATCGACATCGCCTCGATCGGGCTGCACGCCAAGCTCGTCGGCCGCGGCCTGAAGGACGGCGCGGTGGACCCGCCGCCGTACGCCACCCCGGACGTCGCGGGCTGGTACCGCGACGGACCGTCGCCGGGAACGGCGGGCGCGGCGCTGATCGTCGGCCACGTCGACACCGAGACCCGCGCGGCCGTCTTCTACGGGCTGAGCACCGTCGAGCCGGGCGCGCTGGTGGAGGTGACCCGCGCGGACGGCACGGTCGCCGAATTCTCCGTCGAGGGCGTCGAGGTGGTGGAGAAGGACCACTTCGACGCCAACCGGGTGTACGGGTCCTCCGGGCGCCCGGAACTGCGGCTGATCACCTGCGGCGGCTCCTTCGACAAGGAGAAGCAGGCGTACTCGGCGAACGTCGTGGTCTTCGCGGCGCTGACCGGCAACCGCACGACCTGACGCACGCAGTACGACCCGAGGCGCGTGCGCCCGACGGAGTACGGCCCGAGGCGCGTGCGCCTGACGCACGTACGGCCCGACGCGCGGACGGCCCGGCGCGCGGACGGCCTGACGCGCGTGTCGAGACCCGCATCCCTCCCGGGGTGCGTACCGCGCCCGGCCGGTGGCTCGCCTCCCCCGCGAAGCCGCCCGGCCGGGCGCTCCTCACCCTCGGGCGCCTGGACTGCGGGAGGCGTCCGGCGCGGCCGGGGGAGTGGGGGGAACCGTAGGGGCGTGGGGCAGTTGGGTCCTGAAGCGGATGAGCACGGCGCCGTCCACCGCGTGGTGCACCTGGACCCCGTCGATCGTCACCGGGTGGGCCGCGGCCTCGGCGAGCCGCCTGCACAGGTCCCTGGCCTCGTCGCGGGCCGGTTCCGGCACCGGCTCCGCGCCGTCGCCGGGCAGCCCGTGGTCGTAGCCGTAGTCGGTGACCGCGACCGCGCAGTGCCCGCCGTCCACGCCCAGGGTGACGCGGTAGCGCCGGGCCAGGCTGTGGGCGACCAGGTAGGCGCACGCCAGTGAGGTGGCGTCGGTGATCAGGGCGCCGATCCCGCCGTACGGGCCGCCGAGCGTGTCGAGGGCGGCGCGGGTCATACGGGCCGCCAGTTCGTCGCTGCCGGGCAGGCGGCCGACGGAGAAGGTCCAGGACACGTCGAGCACCGGGCGGTCGGCTTCGCGTGGGGGGAGGTACGCGGATGCCGCGAGCTTGACCATGGGCAAACCAAGTCCTGGCGTCGTCGGGCCGTGCCTGAGCGGACGGGAGAGTACGGGTCTGAGCGCCGCGACCGGGGTCGCGGGCCGCGAAGTGCCCCACACCCTAGAACACCGAACTCCCGCGCACCAGAGGGAATATGACGGTTGGTTACACGTTCTCTACGCAATGCGACGTCACCGGCCGCGGCATGGGCGGCGTCACCGGCCGGGGCCCCCGCGCAGCTCCGCCGCGTCCACCGTGCTGTCGAGCAGGCCCTGCGCCAGGTCGGACAGCCGGATGCGGCGCGTCCTGGCGTGGCTGCGCAGCGCGGCGAAGGCGGCGTCCACGCTCACCTGCCAGCGCTCGGCGAGCAGCCCCTTGGCCTGCTCGACCAGGACCCGGCTCTCCAGGGCGGACTGGAGCTGGTCGGCGAGCTGTTCGCGCTGCCGTCTGACCCGGCGCTGGAGCACCCCGATGGTGGTGACGTCGGCGAGCGCCTGGGCCAGCTCGGCGTAGCCGTCGGGGAGCGGGCCGGGCGCCGTACGGAACAGCGTCAGGGCGCCGATGGTCTCCTCGCGCCAGCGCATGGGGACGGCCAGGACGGCGCCGTAGCCCGCGGCCAGCGCGGCCCCGGTGAAATCGGGCCACCGGCCCGCCGCCGCGCCCAGCACGTCGGCGCGCACCGGCGCGCCCGCGCGGTGGCACTCCCGGCCGGGGCCCTCGGCGGCGACCAGCGCCCGTACGGCCTCGTCCGTGACCGCGACCACCTCGGGCTCCGCGCTCCCGCGCGATTCCGCCACCAGCAGCAGCCCGGCCGCCGCCGCCCCGAGCACCCCGACACACCGCCCGACCAGCACGTCCCCGACCGCGCCGCCCCCGTCGAGCGTGTCGGCCACGGCCACGAAGGCCGCCCCGAGCGCGGCGGCGTACGGCTCGGGCGCCGGGGAGTCGGCGGGAGCGCCGGGCCGGACCCCGGAAGGGCCGCTCGTGGCCGGACCGTTCGAGGCGGGGCCGCTCGAGGCGGGGCCGCTCGTGGCGGGACCCTTCGTGGGAGGGCCGGAAGGATCACCTGGCGCGCTGTGGCTCATTCTCGCTGCTCCCCGTTCGTGCCCGGCCCCCGTTGCCGGACTCGCAGCCGAGTATCCGCCGTCGGGTCGGCGCGGCGCCTCCGCCGTAGGTCGGAGACGGCGGAGCAGCGCGGGGCCCGCGGGGCGAGCGGGAACGCGGAGTCCGTCATACCTTGGCAATCGGTGGGCTCCTCCCGAGCACCGAGAGCCGAGCACCGAGCACCCGGAGCCGCCGACCCGAGAACCGCCGCGAGCCCAGCGCCCACGACCGAGAACCGGAAACCACCACGTCCCACGGTCCGCCCGAGGAGGTCCGGATGCCCGTGCCCGATCCGAAGGGCGAGGCACTGCGCCCTGTGCCGCCCGCGAGCGCCGCGCCCGACCGGGTGGAGGAGTCGCGGGCCACCGGCACACCGCAGGGCCTCAAGGCCGCGCTGACCGAGCTGCTGGGCGCGGAGAAGGTCCTCACCGGCGTCTCCGACCTCGTGCGCTACGCCTCCGACGCCAGCCCGTACCGCTTCGTGCCGCAGGCCGTCGTCCTGCCCGAGAGCGCGCAGGACGTCGTCAGGCTGCTGGCCTACGCCCGCCGCGAGCGCCGCCACCTGGTCTTCAGAGCCGCGGGCACCAGCCTGAACGGCCAGGCGCAGGGCGAGGACATCCTGGTGGACGTGCGCCGCCACTTCAGCGGCGTCGAGGTCGAGGCCGACGGCGCGCGGGCCCGTATCCTGCCCGGCACCGTACTCGCGCGGGCCAACGCCACCCTGGCCCGGCACGGCCGGGTGCTCGGCCCCGACCCGGCCAGCGCCGTCGCGTGCACGGTCGGCGGAGTCGTCGCCAACAACGCGTCCGGGATGGCCGCGGGCACCAGCCGCACCTCGTACCGCACGGTCACCTCGATGACCGTCGTCCTGCCGTCGGGCACCCTCGTGGACACCGGCGACCCCGACGCCGACGCGGCGCTGGCCGCCGCCGAGCCCGAGCTGTGCCAGGGCCTGCTCGACCTGCGGGACGAGATCGAGGCCGACGAGGAGCTGACCGCCAGGATTCGCGCGAAGCACGCGATCAAGAACACCAACGGCTACCGGCTCGACGCCTTCCTCGACGCCGAGACGCCCGCGCAGATCCTGCGCGGTCTGATGGTCGGCTCGCAGGGCACTCTCGGCTTCGTCGCCGAGGCCGTCTTCGAGACGCTGCCGATACGCGCGGCGGCCACCGCCGCCCTGCTGTTCTTCCCGACGCTGCCCGCCGCCGCCGCGGCCGTGCCGCTGTTCAACCAGGCGGGGGCCGAGGCCGTCGAGCTGATGGACGGCAACACCCTGCGGGCCGCCGTGGGCGTGCCCGAGGTGCCGGGGGAGTGGGCCGTGCTGCCGCGCGAGACGACCGCGCTGCTGGTGGAGTTCCGGGCCGCCGACGACACGGAGCTGGCCGCGTACGAGCGGGCCGCCGTCCGGGTCTGCGACGACCTCGGCCTGGTCACGCCCGTACCGTCCGCGGACAACGCCTTCACCCGCGACCCGGCGCGGATCGCCGGCCTGTGGCGTATCCGCAACGCCTTCGTTGCGGCCGTCGGGAGCGCCCGCCCGTCGGGCACCACACTGATCACCGAGGACTTCGCCGTACCGCCGGAGCTGCTCGCCGACGCCTGCGCCGAGCTGCTGGAACTCCAGGAGCGGCACGGCTTCGACGCCGCTGTCGCGGGCCACGCCGCGCACGGCAATCTGCACTTCCTGCTGACCTTCGACGCGGCCGACCCCGCCGACGTGGAGCGCTACGCGGCCTTCATGGACGACTTCTGCCACACCGTCGTCGAGCGCTTCGACGGCTCGCTGAAGGCCGAGCATGGCACCGGCCGCAACATCGCGCCCTTCCTCGAACTGGAGTGGGGCGCGAAGGCCACCGCCCTGATGTGGCGGGTCAAGCGGCTGCTCGACCCGGACGGCGTCCTCGCCCCCGGCGTCGTCCTCGACCTGGACCCGCGCGGCCACCTGCGCGGCCTCAAGACGATTCCGGCCATCGAGGCCGTCGCCGACGCCTGCATCGAGTGCGGCTTCTGCGAGCCCACCTGCCCCAGCCGCGACCTGACCACCACTCCCAGGCAGCGGATCGTGCTGCGCCGCGAGATGCTCCGCCAGCCGCCCGGCTCCCCGGTCCTCCAGGCGCTCCTGGACGCGTACGGATACGACGCCGTCGACACCTGCGCGGGCGACTCCACCTGCGCGCTGGCCTGCCCGGTCGGCATCGACACCGGCGCGATGATGCGGGACTTCCGGCACGCAGGGCACTCCCGTACCGAGGAGCGGGTCGCCGCCTCCGTCGCCACCCACTGGAAGGCCGCGGAACGCGCCGCCCGCGCCGCGGTGGCCGCCGCCGACGCGGTACGCGACCGGGTCGGCGACCGCCCGCTGACCGCGGGCACCGGCCTGGCCCGCAGAGCCGTACGCCCGGACCTGATACCCGAATGGCTCCCCGAGATCCCCGGCGCCGCCCCCCGGCTGCCCCGCACCGAGAAGGACGGCGCGACCGCCGTGTACTACCCGGCGTGCGTCAACCGCGTCTTCGGCGTCCCGGCCACCCGGTACGGGTCGCTGCCGCAGGCCGTCGTCAGCGTCTCCGCGCGGGCCGGCCGCCCGGTGTGGATCCCGGACGACGTCACGGGCACCTGCTGCGCCACCATCTGGCACTCCAAGGGCTACCTGGCGGGCAACGCGGTGATGGCCAACCGGATCGTGGAGGCCGCCTGGCTGTGGACCGGCGGCGGACGGCTGCCGATCGTGGTCGACGCCAGCTCCTGCACGCTCGGCCTGGCCCGCGACGTCGTGCCGTACCTCTCCGACGCCAACCGTGAGCTGCACGGCGAGCTGACCGTCATCGACTCCGTCGTCTGGGCCGCCGAGCACCTGCTGCCGCGGCTGACGGTCACCGACACCGTCGCGTCCGCCGTCCTGCACCCGACCTGCTCGATGCGGCACCTCGGCGACACCGGCGCGCTGGAGACCGTCGCGCGGGCCTGCGCCCGCGAGGTCGTCGTGCCCGACGACGCGGGCTGCTGCGCCTTCGCGGGCGACCGCGGGATGCTGCACGAGGAGCTGACCGAGGCCGCGACGCGCCCCGAGGCCGAGGAGGTCGCGGCGCGCGGCTACGACGCGTATCTGTCGGCGAACCGGATGTGCGAGCTGGGCATGGAACACGCCACGGGCGAGGCGTACGAGTCGGTGCTGATCGCGCTGGACCGTGCGACACGCGGCCTGCCGGTCACCCACGCGGCGCCCGCGCCGGACGCCCGGGACACGACGACAGCGGTCACACCGGATTGAGCGGCGGGTCCTGCGGGTGGGCCGGCAGGGGCCGTTGCTGGGGCGCGAGCAGCAGCAGGACCACGTCGTCGGTGAGCGAGCCGCCCGCGTGCTCCAGCAGATCGCTGTAGACGCGCTCCACGGCGTCGTCCAGGTCGTACGAGGCACCGGCGACCAGGCGGCCGACCCGCTCGGCCAGCGGGTAGAAGGAGTTGTCCCGCGGGCTGCGCGCCTCGATCACCCCGTCGGTGCACAGCACCAGCACGTCGCCCGGCATGAGCGGCACCCGCCACGGGGTGGGCCCCTCGGCCACCATGTCGGCCAGGCCCAGCGGCAGCCACGGCTCGTTCGGGTACAGCGTCTCCACCTCGCCGTCCCGCGAGACCCGCAGCGGCGGCACATGGCCGTAGTGCAGCAGTTCCACGCTGTCCGGCTTGTCGAACTGCGCGAACAGCGCCGTGATGAAGTCCCCGCCGGTCACATGCCGGCCGACGCTGATGTCCACCCGGCGCGCCACCCGGTCGAGTCCGCCCTCGTCGAACGCGGCCTCGCGGAAGGCGCCGAGCACCACCGCCGAGGTCTGCACCGCGCCCAGGCCCTTGCCGCGCACGTCGCCGATCAGCGCCCGCACGCCGTACGGGGTGTCGAGCACCGCGTACAGGTCGCCGCCGATCTGCGCCGCGTCGGCCGCCGACACGTACCGCACGGCCAGTTGGATACCGCCCACGCGCGGGGCGGGCGGACGCATCAGGGCGTGCTGGGCGGCCTCGGCGACGGAGGTGATGGCGCTGAACGCCTTCGCGCCGGTCTCGCGGCGCCAGGCGATGTAGATGCTGAAGAGGGTCACCGAGCCGTACGCGAAGACCTGGCCGAAGAACACGTCGTGATCGGGGATCTCGGCGATGCCGTCGTAGGGCGCGAGCGCCGCCTGGACGATCAGGCCCAGCACGCCGATGAACAGGGTCCGCCGCCAGTTGACGGTGATCGCGGCCAGCGGCGGCGCGGCCACGATGCCCGGCGTGATGAAGTGGTCCCGGCCCGCCGCGAGATCGGCGATCACGACCAGCGCGATGACCAGCAGGGGGAGCGACATACCCATACGTGACAGGTATTCGTCCTCCACATGCTGTAGCGCCCTGACCACGCGGACATTCTTCACACGGTGAACCTATCTGGCCTTTCCGGCCGGGTCAGCCGCTCGTCCAACTCGTCAAGGACCAGCCGGTCGCCGTCCACCTGGCCCGTGCGGTACGCCGCGCGGCCCACGATATGAGCCGCGACCGGCACAGTCATCAGCTGAAACGTGCCAATCAGTACCAGCGTTCCCAGATCCACCCAGGAACGCAACCGCAGGGCGACCCCGAGCAGCACCAACAGCAGCCCGAGCACCTGCGGCTTGGTCGCCGCGTGCATACGGGTGAGGGTGTCGGGCAGCTTCAGCAGCCCGACCCCGGCCACGAAGCTCAGCCCCGCGCCGAGCAGCAGGCACACCGCCGCGGCCCAGTCGCCCACCGCGGTCCAGCTCATCCGCCCGTCTCCTCACCGTCAGCGGCCGTGCCCTCCCGGCCGTCATCCCTTTTCGGCCGCTCGGTCCGCTCGGTCCGCTCGGTCCGCTCGGTCCGCTCGGCCCCCTCGGGCTCCACCGGCTCCCCCGGCCGCCCCGGCCCTCCTGGCTCCCCTGACCCCGCCGGCTCCTGCCCGCCCGGCCGCTCCGGGGGCTCCGCGCCGCGCACCGCGATGAAGCGGGCGCTGGCCACCGAGCCGGTGAAGCCGAGGAAGGCCAGGACCAGCAGCACCGGCAGGGTGTACGGGGTGCGCGCCTCCGCGGCCCGCGCGCCGAGTCCGGCCACCACGACCGCCAGCAGCGCGTCCACCGCCACCGCCCGGTCCAGCATCGAGGGGCCGCGCGCCAGCCGGACGAAGACCATCACGCCGGAGGCGACCAGCAGCGCGAGCACCACCCCCGTCACCCAGTTCACGGCGCACCCGTACCCGGCTCGGGGGCCGTCAGGTCCGCGATCTCCGCGCGGGTGCCGAACGCCCGTACCACCAGCTGCTCCAGGCGTCTGACCTCGGCGCGGGCCTGGTCCGTGCCCGCGCTGTCGGAGCCCATGACGTGGACGAAGAGGGTGCCGGTGGAGCGCTGGATCTCCAGTACGGCGCTGCCCGGCACCGCGCAGACCGCCACGGCCGTCGCGGTCAGCATCAAGTCGCTGCGGGAGCGCAGCGGTACGGCGAGCACCGCGCAGGGCAGCGGCGACGGGGTGAGGATCTGCCAGACCGTACGCAGCCCGGCCACCGTCAGATCGGCCAGGAAGTAGGCGGCGAAGCGGACCAGGCCCACCGGGTGCAGCCGCAGTTCGAGTTCGAGCGGCGGGAGGGGGAAGGCCAGGCAGAGCACGACGCCGACGGCCAGGCCGGTCAGCACATTGCCCGCGGTGACCTTTCCCCACAGCAGCACCCAGACCACGGCCAGCCAGAGCACCAGCGGCCACTGGATTCTCCGCAGGGTACGCACCCGCCGAATGCTCGCAGACCGGACACGTGTGACGCGCCTACGACACGGGTGTCACGTTCCGGCCGTTGTGTTGCGCCGGGTGAACGTTCTGCGACAGCAGTGAGTACAGGGGTGGCTGGGACGGTTGGGGCTCCTTAGGGTCGCCGTGTACCTGCCACTCGGCCGCCGCCACCCGCCTCGCGGCGGCGGCCACTTGGCACCCGCCGCTTGTCGTTCACCGTGCTGGAGGACCCCTGTGCGTAAGAGAGTCATCGCGTCCACTGCCGCCGCCCTCGGCCTGCTGCTGGCGATCCCGGCGGCCGCTGCCGACACGGGGCCGGGCGCGCCCGGTATCGGCGACCCGTACTACCCGACCTACGGGAACGGCGGCTACGACGTCTCCCACTACGACCTGAACCTCGACTACCAGCCCAGCACCGACCTGCTGTCGGGCACCGCCGTCATCACGGCGACCGCCACCCAGGGACTGACCAGCTTCGACCTGGACTTCGCGCTGACCGTCAGCCGGGTCACCGTCGACGGGAAGCCCGCCGCCTTCGCCACCAGCGGCGAGCAGGAACTGGTCATCACCCCCGCCAGGCCGATCGCCAAGGGCCACCGGATCACCGTCGCCGTCACGTACTCGGGCGTCCCCTCCACCGTGAAGCGCTACGGCTTCACGTCGTGGCAGCGCACCCCGGACGGCGCAGTCGCCGCCAACGAACCCGAATCCGCGTGGTGGTGGTTCCCCAGCAACGACCACCCGGCCGACAAGGCCACCTACGACGTGCGCGTCAAGGTCCCCGACGGCGACCAGGCGATCAGCAACGGGCTGCTGGTCTCGCGGAAGTCCGAGGACGGCCGGACCAGCTACCACTGGCGCGAGACCAAGCCGCAGGCCACATACCTCACCACGCTGGCCGTCGGCCACTTCGACATCACGCACAGCCGCACCCGCACCGGCGTCCCGGTCATCAACGCGTACAGCGCCGACCTCCCCGCGGCCACCGCCGCCAACGCCCGCGCCAGCGTGGAGCGGACCGCCGAGATCGTCGACTTCCTCAGCGGCTGGTTCGGCCCCTACCCCTTCGACGCGGCCGGCGGCTACGTGCCCAACGTGACCTCGCACTTCGCGCTCGAAGCGCAGACCCGCGTGTTCTACAGCCCCAGCTCCTTCGCCACCAAGGCCAACACCAACGTCGTCTCGCACGAACTGGCCCACCAGTGGTGGGGCGACGACGTCTCGCTGGAACGCTGGTCCGACATCTGGCTCAACGAGGGCTTCGCCAGCTACGCCCAGTTCCTGTGGGCCGAGCACGAGGGCACCGGCACCCCGCAGCAGCTCGCCCGCGACATCTACGACGCGCACCCCGCCGACGACCCGTTCTGGACGGTCAAGCCGGGCGACCCCGGCCCCGACAACCAGTTCGACGACGCCGTCTACGACCGCGGCGCCGTCGCCATCCAGGCGCTCCGCGACACCATCGGCGACCGCGACTTCCGCACCCTGCTCAAGGCGTGGCCCGCCCTGCACCGCTACGGCAACGCCACCATCGCCGACTTCCAGCGGCTCGCGGAGCGGATCTCCGGGCAGCGCCTCGGCACCTTCTTCCAGACCTGGCTCTACACCCCCGCCAAGCCCGCGGTCTTCCCCTCGGCGCCGTGAGGCACCATTGACCGGTGGACACGCCGACGGGTGAGACGAGTGAGCTGCGGGCCGACTGCGGCGACTGCTTCGGGCTGTGCTGCGTGGCCCTCGCCTTCACCCGCTCCGCGGACTTCGCCGCGGACAAGGCCGCCGGGGAGCCCTGCGGGCACCTCGGCGGCGACCACCGCTGCGGCATCCACCGCGAACTGCGGGGCCGCGGCTACCGGGGCTGCACCGTCTACGACTGCTTCGGCGCGGGCCAGAAGCTCTCCCGGATCACCTTCGGCGGGCAGGACTGGCGCGACGCCGCCGACGGGGGGCGGTCGATGTTCGCGCTGCTGCCGGTCGTCCGGCAGCTCCACGAACTCCTCCGCTACCTCGGCGAGACACTGGCGCTGCCGTCCGCCCGGCCCGTGCACGCCGCCGCCGAGGCGGCCGTCGCCCGGATCTCCGGGCTCACCCTCGGCACCCCCGAGGCCCTGCTCGCCCTCGACGTCGCCGCCGAGCGCGCGCCCGTCAACGAGATCCTGCTCCGCGCCAGCGCCCTGGCCCGCGCCGGCACCCCCGGCCGCGACCGGCGCGGCGCCGACCTCATCGGCCGCGGGTTCCGCGGGGCGGACCTGCGCGGCACCGACTTCCGCGGGGCCTATCTGATCGCCGCCGACCTGCGGCGGGCCGACCTGCGCCTCGCCGATCTCATCGGTGCCGATCTCCGCGACGCCGATCTGCGCGGGGCGGATCTGCGCGGGGCCCTCTTCCTCACCCCGCCCCAACTCACCGCCGCCCGCGGCGACTCCACCACCGTCCTTTCGCCAGGTGGCCCGCCCCGCCCCTCCCACTGGACCTGACGCCCGGGGCAGGACGCGCCCCGTCGGGGGCATGGGGAACCGCGCGCTCAACTACCGCGTGCCCGCAGGTCACCACCGGCCCCGGCGGGGCAGTCCGGTTGTCTCCGGACCACCGGCCGGTGGGGACCGTCAGTGGCGGAGGACCGCCGAGACGTACGGGGTTCGGGACAGCAGCTCGCTCGCGGAGCGATCGGCGAGGCCGGTGAGGGGCCCGGCCAGGACGGTGAACGACAGACCGAGCGCGACCATGGCGCAGGTGGCGAGAAGCATCGGCGCGGGGAGGGCCGCCGTGGTGGTGATGGGCCGCCCGCTGAGGGACGCGGCGTGGGCGGCCCCGGCGGGCAGGGGCACGGCGGTCGCCCCGGAGTCCTCCCCGGGCGACGGGGGCGACGGCGGCGACGCTGGCGCGGGTGCCGGCCCCGAGCCGCCCTCCTCCGCGTCGGCGGAGTCCTCGTCGGATTCCAGGACGGTGCCGTCCTCGCACAGATCGGGCGGGGCGGCACGCCAAAAGGCCAGGTTCCAGACCTTCGCCAACGCGTACAGCGTCAGCAGGCTGGTGACGATGCCGCCCGCGACCAGGACGTACGCCCAGCCGCCCCCGTTGGCGATGCCGGCGCGCAGCAGGCCGAGTTTGCCGAGGAAACCGGACAGCGGCGGAATACCGGCGAGGTTCATGGCGGGGACGAAGAAGACGACGGCGAGCAGCGGCGAGATCCGGGCCAGACCGCCCAGCCGCAGCAGATCCGTCGTGCCGCCGCGCCGTTCGATCAGCCCCGCGACGAGGAAGAGCGTGGTCTGCACGGTGATGTGGTGGGCCACGTAGAAGACGGAGCCCGCGATGCCGCCGCGTGAGGCGAGCGCGATACCGAAGACCATGTACCCGATGTGGCTGACCAGCGTGAAGGACAGCAGCCGCTTGAGGTCGGTCTGGGCGACCGCGCCCAGGATGCCGATCACCATCGACAGCAGGGCGACCAGCATCAGCGGGTCGGCGAGCCGCCCGCCGGGGAACAGCAGCGTCTGGGTCCGCAGTATCGAGTAGACGCCGACCTTGGTGAGCAGACCGGCGAAGACGGCGGTGACCGGCGCGGGCGCGGTCGGGTACGAGTCCGGCAGCCACGCCGCCAGCGGGAAGACGGCGGCCTTGATGCCGAAGACGGTCAGCAGCGCCAGTTGCAGCAGCAGCCGTACGCCGGAGGGCAGTTCGGCCAGCCGCCCGGCGAGCAGCGCCAGATTCACCGTCCCGGCCGCCGCGTAGACCATCCCGATCGCGACGAGGAACAGCACCGACGACAGCAGCGACACCACCACGTACGTGGCGCCCGCCCGCATGCGGGCCGCCGTACCGCCGAGCGTCAACAGCACATAGCTGCTGGTCAGCATGATCTCGAAGCCGACATAGAGGTTGAACAGGTCGCCCGCGAGGAAGGTGTCGCAGACCCCGGCGACCAGGATCAGATACGCCGGGTGGAAGACGGACAGCGGTGTCGCCGCGTCCTGGTCGGCCATGCCCTGGCCGATCGAGTAGATCAGCACGCACAGCGTGACCGCGGCCGACACCACCAGCATCAGCCCGGACAGCCGGTCGGCGACCAGCGTGATGCCGACCGACGCGGGCCAGGTGCCGGTGTGCATGACCTGCGGCCCGTCCCGGTCGGCGGCCACCAGCAGGGCGAGCGACGCGCCGAGCACCGCGCACAGCACGCCCGCGCTGATGAACCGCTGCGTACGCGGCAGCCGTTGGCCGATCGCCAGCTTCACCCCGGCCGCGAGCAGCGGCAGCGCCACCGGCAGCGGCAGCAGGTCGGACGCGGTCACCGGTCGGCCCCCAGTACGTGGTCCCAGACCTCGTCGTCGAGGTCCTCGGTCTCCTCCGCGCGGGCCTGCCGCACCCGGTCCGCCCGCAGCACGGCCCGCAACTCCGCCCGCGTGCCCTCGTGTTCTGCGCGCAGCGCGATCCGGATGTCCTCGACGTCGTCCTGCACGTCGTCGTTCCCCGACAACTGCCAGCTCCGGTACGCCATCGCCAGCAGGAACGCCGTCAGCGCCAGCGTGATGACGATCGCGGTGAGCGCCATCGCCTGCGGCAGCGGGTCGGTGACGTCCTTCGGGTCGGTGCCCGGATACAGCAGCGGCGGCTTCCCCGCCTTGCCCGACGTGGCGAGCACCAGCAGATTCGCCCCGTTGCCGAGCAGCACCGCGCCCAGCAGGATCCGGGTCAGCGGTCTGGACATCAGCAGCGCGGTGCCGCAGCCGAACAGCACACCGCCCACCGCGATGAGCGCGATCGTCGCCTTCACGTGACCTCCCTCTCCCCGCGGCCGTCCCGTTCGATCTGGAGGTCGATCTCGGCGCCCAGGCCGCGCAGCACGTCCAGGACGACGCCGAGCACCAGCAGGTACACCCCGAAGTCGAAGAGCACCGGGCTGGCCAGATGGACCGAGCCGAACAGCGGCAGCCGCGCGTGGTACGTGCCCGCGTCGAGCACCGCGCGCCCGAACACCAGCCCGCCCAGGCCCGTACCGACCGACACGACCAGGCCCGCGCCGAGCAGGAAACCGGCGTCCACCGGGGCCGCGGCGGCCAACTCGTACCGCCCGCCCGCCAGATAGCGCACCACCAGCGCCAGGCCCGCCACGAGCCCGGCCGTGAAGCCGCCGCCGGGCAGATTCTCCGCGCTGAACAGCAGGTAGAGGGAGAGCACCAGGATCGGGTGGAAGGTCAGCCGGGCCACCACCTCGAAGACCACCGAGCGGCGCTCCTGCGCGAGGGTGCCGCTCGCGGACAGCCAGGTCCGCTCGGGGGCGAGTGACGCCGGGCCCGGCGCCTCGCGCGGCCCCGCCCGCCATACGGTGCCCGGTTCCTCGCCGTCCGCTGCCCGTGGCAGCGAGCCCGCGCGGCGGCGCAGGAACAGCAGGCTCGTCACGCCGACCGCGGCGACCGCCAGCACCGCGGACTCGCCCATCGTGTCCCAGGCGCGCAGATCCACCAGGATCGTCGCCACCACGTTCTTCACGCCGTCGTGCTCGGTCGCCTCGATCAGCGCGGCGCGGGCGTCGCTCGCCCGGCGGGCCGCCGCTGTCAGATACGTCAGGCCCGCGACGAGGGCGCCCGCGGCGGCGCCCACCGCGTAGTTCGCCGCGCGGCGGCGCGGGGCGGTGCGCGGGAAGCGCGCCGGGAGGCGGCGCAGCACCAGCACGAACACCACGATGCTGGCCGTCTCCACGGTGAACTGCGTCAGGGCCAGGTCGGGGGCGCCCTGGAGCACGAACAGCACCGCCGTGCCGTAGCCCGTGGTGCCCGCCAGCACCACCGCCTTCATCCGCAGCCGGGCCGTCACGCACAGCACCGCCGCCGCCATCACCGCGACCGCCACGGCGGCCTGCGCCGCGTCGTCCGCCAGGCGGGGGCCGCCGCCGGGAGTGTGCCAGGGGGCGTCGTGGACCAGGGCGTACGACTCGGTGCCGGTGAACACGAGGAGGGCGGTGGTCAAGTAGACCGCGAGGGAGCCGCGTTGCACCGTGCCGGTGAGCTGGAGGGCGAACCATTCGGTGCCGCGGATCATGCGGGCGAAGGCCGCTTCGGCGGTGGGGAGGGCCGTTTTCCGGGCGAGCCGGATCAGGGGGGTGTTCGCCGCGAAGAGGGCTGCGCCCAGGGCCCAGGCGACCAGGGACAGGGCCAGTGGGGTGCCCCAGCCGTGCCACAGCGCCAGGTGGTACGGCGTGGCGCCGTCCGCTTCCGGTACGGAGTGGGCGTACTGCCCGAGCAGCGGTTCGAGGCGGGTGACGTAGGGGCCGAGGACCGTCCCGGCGAGTGCCAGCGTTCCTACGGGCACCGCCTTTTCCCAGCCCTTCAGGTGTGCGCTTGCCGTGTGTGCGCGGGGTGTGTGTGCGCTGGCCGTGCGTGGGCTGGCCGTGTGGGCGCCTGCCGTGTGTGCGCGGGTCGGTCCCGGGCCGGGGTACCTCCTCGAGCTGCGTGCTGCCTGCTCCCGCGCATCCGTCGCCGCCCTGTCGGCACGCAAATCTGCGGGGGCACCCCGGCCCGTCCCCTCCGGTACGTCGGCGGCTGCGGGGGGAGGGGCGGCAAGGGGCTCCGGTGCGTCGGCGGCTGCGGGGGGAGGGGCGGCAGGGGGCTCGCTCCCGCTTGACGGTGCCTCGCGGACCGCCTCGCTCGGTCCGAAGGCGCCCCACAGGAAGCGCAGGGTGTATGCGACGGTCAGGGCGGAGCCGAGGACGGACAGGGAGAGGGGGAGGGGGGTCAGGGCGTCGAAGGCGGCTTCTTTGGCGGGGAAGCCGAGGAAGGGGGGGAGGCCGGTCATGGAGGCGGCGGCGAGGGTGGCGGCGGCGCACAGGAGGGGGGAGGTGCGGGCCAGGCCCGACAGGCGGCGGATGTCGCGGGTGCCGGTGGTCTGGTCGACGGCGCCGACGACGAGGAAGAGGGCGGCCTTGAAGAGGGCGTGGGCGAACAGGAGGGTGACTCCGGCGAGAGCGGCGTTGTGGGAGCCGGTGCCGACCAGGGCGGTGAGGAAGCCGAGTTGGCTGACGGTGCCGTAGGCGAGGATCCGTTTGAGGTCGAATTCGCGCAGGGCGCGCCATCCGCCGAGGAGCATGGTGGCCAGGCCGAGGCCGACGGTGAGGGCGCGCCAGGGGCCGACGGGGGCGAAGGCGGGGGAGAGGCGGGCGACGAGATAGACACCGGCCTTCACCATGGCCGCCGCGTGCAGGTAGGCGCTGACGGGGGTGGGCGCGGCCATCGCGCCGGGCAGCCACAGGCTGAAGGGCCACACGGCGGACTTGGACAGGGCGCCCGCGAGGACCAGGACGAGGGCGACGCGTACGGCGGGACCGGTGGCGGGCGGGTGGGCGATCAGCGCGGACAGCCGGTAGGTGCCCGCGAGGTGGCCGAGCATCAGCAGCCCGACGAGCATGGCGAGGCCGCCCGCGGTGGTGACCACCAGGGCCTGGAGGGCGGAGCGCCGGTTGGCCTTCTTCTCGGCGGTGTGGCCGATCAGCAGGAAGGACAGGACGGTGGTCAGCTCCCAGAAGACGTACAGGAGCATCAGGTCGTCGGCCAGGACGAGGCCGAGCATGGCGCCCGCGAAGGCGGTCAGGGTGCCCGCGAAGCCGCCGAGTCCCGGCTCGTCGTCGCGGAAGTACCCGGCGCAGTAGACCAGGACGAGGGCGCCGACGCCGCCCGCGAGGACGGCGAGCAGCAGGCTCAGCGCGTCGAGGCGCAGGGCGATCTCCAGGTCGAGGGCGGGCGCCCAGTGCCAGGTCTGTTCCCGGACCCGGCCGTCCGCGACCGCGTTCCACTGGAGGGCCGCCCAGACGGCGGTCGCGGCGGGCGCGGCGGCGAGCACGAGGAAGGCCCGGCGGCCCCACCACCGCGTGAACACCCCCGCGAAACCCGCCAGCACGAAATGACCCACGATCAGCCCCAGCACGGGCCGACCTTCCTCCGCCCGCCCCGCCCCGTACGCCTGCCGCGCCCGCCGCCGCCCAGGACCACCCGTGCGGAGCACACCGGCGGGCACACGGAGAAGGCCCCCCGCTCGCGCGGAGGGCCTTCTGGGCAAGTGCGCCGCCAGGGACTCGAACCCCGGACCCGCTGATTAAGAGTCAGCTGCTCTAACCAACTGAGCTAGCGGCGCTTGCGGGGACCATCATACGTGGTCGGAGGGGGTGGTCTCGACCACCCCCTCCGACCATCCCCTCCGCCCGGTGGGTCAGCCGGTCACCTCAGGCCGAAGGCCCTGATGATCTCCTGGCTCACCGAGCCGCCCGCGCCGTCGGACGCGCTCGCCTTCAGCGACACGGAGCCGCCGGGGTCGCGCGGAGTCCGGATCAGCGTCGTCCAGTGGCCCTTGCGGTCCTTGATCAGCAGCGTCGGCAGCCAGGTCCTGCCGTCGTCGTAGGAGACCGACAGCTTCGCCGAGGCCGCCTTCGTCGCGCCGTCCAGCCACTCCTGCGTGGTGGACCCCAGACCGACCGGGATCAGCCGGCCGCCGGGCACATCGCCCGCGGTGTCGGTGGGCACGTCGTAGTCGAGCTGGAGCAGCTTGACGTCGTCCTGGCCGACGCCCTCGGGCAGCGGCCCCGAGACGAAGTTCCACTCGGTGTGCGTACGGATCGAGGTCCGCCACTCCTTGGCGTCCCGCGCCGAGTCGAGCACCAGCCGGTAGGGCAGCTTCTTCGCGGGCTGGTCCCAGATGCCGCCCGCCCGGCCGACTCCCTGGGCGACGAGGGTGTCGCCCTGGTAGGCGGCGTAGGTGGTGCGGCCGTCGTACTCGTCGGCGGGCATGTCGCCCGAGTGGCCCGCGCCGCCGTCCGTCCACGGCGTGATGTTGAACTGGATGTCGTTGTACGACGAGCGGTTCGGCCCCCAGAAGGCGGAGCCGAGGCGCGGCCGGAAGATCCCGCCGAACCAGGAGACCGCGTACGAACGGCCCGGTGTGAACGAGTCGTTGCCGCCGCGCTCCTCCAGGAGCTGGTTGCTGTAGTCCGCGTCGTAGACGGAGTGGTCCTCGTACCAGAATCCGGCGCCGTGCTCGGGCGAGACGTACTCGGTACGGGTGCCCGGGTAGGACTCCTGCTCGGCGAAACCGATGCCGAAGCCCCAGGCGGGGATGTCGTAGCGGAAGCCGGCGCCCGCGCGGGCGCGGTCGCCGTTGTAGGTGGCGGTGACCTTGGCCAGGTCGCGCCTGGGGTCGGGGGTGTAGGCCAGGGAGCGGTCAGGGATGGTGCCGTCGTGCTGGTCGAGCAGGTCGTAGACGACCCGGGTGTACTCGCGCTGTTCGACGCTCAGCGAGAGCTTGCCGCCCTTGGCGTCGGCGACGAGCTTCGCCCCCGCGCCCTGCTGGACGGAGACCACGGTCAGCGGCGTGTCCTGGTAGCCGTTGTCGGGGTCGGCGTAGGACTCCAGCAGCCTGCCGCGGCCGTCGTTGACGACGATCAGCAGCTTCGCGCCCGCGGCGGTCGCCGCCGCGGCCCGCTGGACCGGCGTGACGGCGTCGGAGCGCTCGACCACCACGACCTTGCCCCTGGCGTCCAGACCCCGGTAGCCGGCCGCGCCGCCCTGCCCGGCGTAGACCGCGCGGAGCGTGCCCTTGCCGTCGGTGACGGTGGCGCCGGGCTGCGGGGTGGTGTCCAGGTCCTGCCCGCGCCCGGTGACGGCGACCTGCCGCTCGCCGAGCCGCCAGCGGGTCAGGAAGTCGAAGGTGCCGTTGCCGACCTTGGCCGTCGGCGACGCGTACAGCGTGTCGTACGTCAGCGGCAGGACCGCCGCGTCACGGACGACCTCGCCGTCGGCGAAGGTGCGGGCGATGTCCACGTGGAGCTGCCGCGTCTGGGTCCGCTGACCCGGCACGGCCGCGCTGACCTTGCGCGCCTTGCTCGCGTCGAGCGTGACGGTGGTGTCCTTGCTGAGCACCGTCTCCGGGTTGATCAGCACGGCCAGGCCCAGCGAGTCCGGCGCGTCGCCTGCCACGTCGATCTCCGCGTACGCCATGTACGTGCCGGGCGCCAGCCGCAGCGTGCGCTCGCCGTCGACCGCGACCGGCGACGGGTTGGGGTTGCCCTCCTGCGCCAGCACGACGGTGCCCGCGGCGGGCTTTCCGTCCCGGCCGCGCAGCTTGACCGTGTAGTCGTACAGCTCCTGTTCCTTCTCCAGCGCGAAGCCGGTGTGCGCGACGACGTGTCCGGTCGCCGCGTCGGTCGCCAGCACCTGGCCGGAGAAGGTGGTCGCCGACGGCACCCCGGCCGGGTCGAGCGTCAGCGTGACGTCCGCGCTGCCGCCCGCGGCGACGGTGACGGACGGCGCCGACAGCGTGTACGCCGGGTCCTTGGTGTCCGTCGCCAGATCCAGCGTGACCGGGGCCTTGCCGCTGTTGCGGTACGTGATCACGCGGGTGGCCGGCGCCGCGCCGTCGTGCGGCCAGGAGTAGACGGCCGTGTCGACCGAACCGGTGGCCTGGACCGGGGAGTCGACCGCGGCCAGTACGTCGACCCGGCCGGTGCCCTGCTCGAACGGCGTGTAGTCGGCGAGCACCTTGGACGTGCTCATCAGCGCGTCCTTGAGCCGCGCCGCGGTCCAGTCGGGGTGCCGCTGCTTGAGGATCGCGGCGGCGCCCGCCACGTGCGGGGTGGCCATCGACGTACCGGACATTGTCTGGTAGCCGCCGCCGGGCATCGCCGCGGTGATGTCGACGCCGGGCGCCGACAGGTCCGGCTTGAGTCCGTAACCGCCGCTCAGCGGGCCCATGCTGGAGAAGTCGGCGCGCTGGTCGGACTTGTCGACGGCGGCCACGGTCAGCGCGTCGCGCGCCGAGCCGGGGGCGCCGATGGTGCCCGCGCCGTAGGAGTTGCCCGCGGCGATCACGTACAGCGGACCGCCGTTCGCCGACAGGGAGTTGACGGCCTGGGCCATCGGGTCGGTGCCGTCGTCGGGTATCGGGGAGCCGAGGCTCATGCTCACCACGTCGGCGCCCTGGGCCTTGGCCCACTCCATGCCCGCGATGATCCAGGAGTCCTGGCCCTCGCCCTCGTTCGAGAGCACCTTGCCGACCAGCAGCTTCGCGCCCGGCGCGACGCCCTTGTAACTGCCGTCGGAGGCCGCGCCACTGCCCGCGATGGTGGAGGCGACGTGCGTGCCGTGGCCGTTGCCGTCGGTGACGGCCTGGCCGGGCACGAAGCTCTGCTCGGTGGCGATCCGGTCCTTCAGGTCGGGGTGGGTGTCGTCCACGCCGGTGTCCAGGACGGCGACCTTCTCGCCCGCGCCGTCGTAGCCCTCGGCCCACGCCTGCGGCGCGTTGATCTGCGGCACCGAGTCCTTGAGGTCGGCCGTCACCCGGCCGTCGAGCCACAGCTTGTCGATGCCGGTGGCGCCGTTGAGCGAACGGGCGTCGCCCGCCGGGCCCGCCAGGCCGGTCCAGAAGGCGCGGGACCGCTTCTTGTCGGCCTTCAGGGCCGCGCCGCCGATGCTCGGCAGCGTCCGTACGGTGCTCGCGCCGGCCGGAGCCGCGGGCTGCGACCGTGCCGTGCGGGCGGCGTCGGTCCAGGTGGCGATCAGCGGCAGTCCGGCGCTGTGCGCGTCGTCGTAGCCCATCGCGGTCAGGGCGGACACGTCGAACAGCCGCCGGTCCAGCTTTCCCGCGGCCAGCAGCGGCTCCGCCTCGTCGGGAATGACGTACGTGTCACCGCCGTACTGCTGGATCCGTACGATCCCCCGCGCTCCGGGCGCGCGGTCGACGGTGACGGTGTCCTGCTTGCCGGGGCCGTCGGCGATGTGCACGACATCGCCGGTGAGCAGGGTGACGGTGGTCGAGGTGGCGGAGGGGGTGGAGTTGGCTGACGAGGGCGCGGACCGCGGGGCCGCCGCGGGGGTCGCCGCGGCGGCGGGGCCCGTGGGCAGCAGGAGTGCGGTACCGAGGGCGAGCACGGTGGTGCCCGCCGGTACGGTGATCCGGCGTCGAGTCGAAGTCATGCACATGATCTACCGGCCGTACGCCCGCCACCGCACGGATCGGCGGTGGCGCGATTCCGCCTGGCGGCAATCCGCCGCCGCTTTGAGCCCGGCCCCGACCATCGGGTACGATCTCCCACGTCAGCAGGCGCCGCTAGCTCAGTTGGTTAGAGCAGCTGACTCTTAATCAGCGGGTCCGGGGTTCGAGTCCCTGGCGGCGCACATGCCCACGAAGGCCCTCCGTACACGCGGGGGGCCTTTGTCGTACCGAACCTTTGTCGTACCGAACGCTCGCCGTGCCGGGTCTTCGCCGTGCCGGGCTTTCGTCGTGCCGAGCCTGTGCCGTGGCGGATCAGATGCTGAAGGAGAGCAGGACCGGGGCCGCGCGGGTGTGGAGGGTGTCCACGGCGGGCTTGAGGCGGTGGGCCTGGGCGTACGGCATCGACAGCGCGAGGCAGGCGACCGTCTTGCCGATGGTGACCGGGATCGCGGCGCAGACGGTGCCGACCGCGTATTCCTGGAGGTCGAGCGTGGGCACCGAGGTCGGCTGGCGTTCGAGCTTGGTCAGCAGGACGCGGTCGTCCACGACGGTGCGCGAGGTCAGCCGGGCCGGGCGGTGCCGCGAGAGGTGTTCCATCCGGCCGTCGTGGTCGAGCTGCGAGAGCAGGCACTTGCCGACCGCGCTGGCGTGGGCGGAGGAGCGGAAGTCCACCCACTCGTTGACCTTCGGCGCGTTGGGGCCGTCGGCGAAGTCGATGACGTGCACCTCGCCGTCGTCGTACCGGCTGAAGTAGACGGCCGCGCCCACTTCGTCGCGCAGTTCGGCCAGGACCGTCTGGAGCTTCTCCGCGAGGGCGTGGTCGCGGTTGGCGGCGCCGAGGAGCACCATGGACTCGCCGATGACATATCCGCCGCCGGGCAGAAATCCGAGATAACGCTCGCGGCGCAGCATTGCCAGCAGATGGGAGAGATAGTCCAGCGGCACACCGATTTCGCGGGCCAACTGTTCGGCGGTGACGCCGTGCCGATGGGTGTCGACGGATTCGAGCACGCGCAGCGCGTACTGGACCGCGTACACCGGCTCGATCTGTCGGTGTTCAAGCGCCACGGTAGCCCCCTGCAGGTATGACCGTTTGCGTCCTGGCTGTCGCCGCCGGTCACGGACGGGTATCCGAGACGACCGGACCCGGCGGCTGGGCCGGTCTCCACGATAGCCCCAATCCCGTTTCAGGTAGAGGCGGTTGGCCGGTTATCCGGGGCTCTTCAAGCGTATATGCAGGAAGGGGCCACCCTGGCATATGCCGACGTCATTACCCGAAAAGGAAACGGCGGGGGAACCGTACAATCCGCGCCCGGGAATAACCGGACGCGGGCTCCGGTTGTCGGTCGGGCAGGGGTGGGGCAGACATGGGCACGGAGACGATCGAGGAGGCGCCCGCCGTGGGTGACGAACGACAGGGCGAACAGCAGGGCGAACGGACGGACGGGCGGTCCGTTACGGACGGCCGGTCCCGTACGGACGGCCGGGACGGCGACACCGGTACGCTCCGCGGCCGGGGCATCCGCGGCCCGGTCCGCGGCACCGCCCCCGTACCGCTGTCCGTACTGGATCTGGCCACCGTCGGCAGCGGCTTCACCGCCACCGACGCGCTGCGCACCAGCGTCGAGATCGCCAGGACCGCGGAGACCCGCGGCTACCACCGGATGTGGGTGGCCGAGCACCACTCGATGCCGGGCGTCGCCAGCTCCTCGCCCGCGGTGATCCTCGCCCACCTCGCCGCCCACACCCGCACGCTGCGGCTCGGCTCCGGCGGGGTGATGCTGCCCAACCACGCGCCGCTGGTGATCGCCGAGCAGTTCGGCACCCTGGAGGCGCTGGCCCCCGGCCGGATCGACCTCGGTCTCGGCCGCGCGCCCGGCACCGACGGCGCGACGGCCGCCGCGCTGCGCCGCACCGACCGGCTGCACGAGGGCGCGGACGAATTCCCGCAGCAGCTCGCGGAGTTGACCCGGTTCCTGGACGACGACTTCCCCGACGGGCACCGCTACGCGCGCATTCACGCCATTCCCGGCCCGGTGCAGGGCACGGCGCCCGGCGGCGTCCAGTCGGCGGGCCGCCCGAGCGTGTGGCTGCTGGGCTCCTCCGGCTTCAGCGCGCGACTGGCGGGCACGCTCGGCCTGCCGTTCTCCTTCGCGCACCACTTCTCGGCCGCCAACACCGTTCCCGCGCTGGCCCTTTACCGCGAGTCCTTCCGGCCCTCGGAGATCCTGGACCGCCCCTACGCCTCGATCGGCGTCGCCGCGCTGGCCGCCGACGACCCGGCCGAGGCGCGCCGCCAGGTGCTCTCCGGCGCGCTGAGCATGCTGCGGCTGCGTACCGGACGCCCCGGCCTGGTGCCGACGCCCCAGGAGGCCGAGGCATACGAATTCAGCCCGGCGGAACGGGACTTCGTGGACTCGTGGCTGGTGAACATCATCCACGGCGACCCGGACACGGTGCGTACCGGACTCGACCAGCTCGTGGACCGCACCGGCGCCGACGAGTTGGTGATCACCGCCAACGCGCACACGCCGTCGGTCCGGCTGCGTTCCTACGACCTCATCGCGGACGCGTACGGCTTCCCGAAGGACATCGCGACGGCCTCCGCCGAGGCCCCGTCGGGTGTCTCCTCCGAGGTCGCCGCCGGTTAAAGACTCATTTCCGGCCGGTGCGTGGTCCAACGTCGCGCGACGGCCCCTGACCAGCCTTAAGTCAGCGTTAAAGCCGCTTGTCACCCGGTTGACGAGCGGCTTTGCCGTTGTCGCGGAACGCTACCGGCCGGTCGCCTTCCGCAGGATTGGTCTAGTCCAAGTCTGGTTCAGACCATTGACGTGCACTTGACGAGGGGTTATCCATTCACCAGCCCCCTGTTGTTCCTCCCTCTCCCCCCGGAGGTACTCGTGCAGTCCAGGAAGAGAGCGATCGTGGCAGCCGTCACGACCGCCGCCCTCACCGCCGGAGCGCTCACCGCGCTCGTCGCCGGAGTGGGCACAGCCCAGGCGGACACCACCGCCGCCGCCAAGCCCGCGGCCGCCGCCGCGAGCAGCGGCGGCGTGAAGATCGCCTATTACGACCAGTGGAGCGTGTACGGCAACGCCTACTACCCGAAGAACCTCGACACGTCGGGGGTGGCGGGCAAACTCGACATCCTCAACTACTCGTTCGAGAACATCGACCCCTCGAACCTGACCTGTTTCGAGGCCACCAAGGCGTCGGACTCCACGAACGAGTCCAACCCCAACGCCGGTGACGGCGCGGGGGACTCCTTCGCCGACTACCAGAAGTCGTTCGGCGCGGACATCAGCGTGGACGGTGTCGCCGACACCTGGAACCAGCCGATCGTCGGCAACTTCAACCAGCTCAAGAAGCTGAAGGCGAAGCACCCCAACCTGAAGATCGTCGCCTCGATCGGCGGCTGGACCTACTCCAAGTACTTCTCCGACGTGGCGGCCACGGACGCCAGCCGGAAGAAGTTCGTCAGCTCCTGCATCGACATGTTCATCAAGGGCAATCTGCCCGTGCAGGGCGGCTACGGCGGCCCCGGCAGCGGTGCCGGGATCTTCGACGGCTTCGACATCGACTGGGAGTACCCCGGCTCGCCCAACGGCCACGTGGGCAACCACTACAGCCCCAACGACAAGGCCAACTTCACCGCGCTGCTCGCGGAGTTCCGCACCGAACTGAACGCGTACGGCACGGCCAACGGCAACAAGAAGATGCTGCTGACCGCCGCGCTCCCGGCCGGCCAGGACAAGATCGCGCAGATCGAGACCAACAAGGTCGGGCAGTACCTCGACTACGCGAACATCATGACGTACGACATGCACGGAGCCTGGGACGCGACCGGTCCGACCAACCTCCAGGACCCGCTGTACCAGTCGCCGACCGACCCGTCCACGGCGATCCCGCCGGGCACCGAGAAGTACAGCACCGATCACGCCATCAACGCGTGGATCAACGGTAATTCGGCCTACGGCATCGCGGGCGGCTTCCCGTCCACGAAGATCACCATGGGCTACCCGCTGTACTACCGCGGCTGGACCGGTGTACCCGCGGGCAGCAACCACGGCCTGTACCAGTCCGCTTCGGGCCCCGCCCCGGCGCGCGGCATCAGCCAGGTGGCGGGCACCGCGTACTACAAGGAGCTCACCGGGCTCGTGGACAACGCCTCCACGACGTTCTACGACCCGAGCACCCAGGCCAACTGGTTCTACAACGGGACCGAGTTCTGGACCGGCCTCGGCGCCCAGGCGATCCAGGCCAAGGCGGACTACGCGCACTGCCACAACCTGGCCGGCTCGATGATGTACTCGCTGCTCGACCTCGATCCCGCCGCCACCCTCTTCAACAAGATCGTGACGGCGACCAACGGGTCCGCGTCCGGCTGCGGCACGACCACCACGCCGCCGACCACCCCGCCGACCACGCCTCCCACCACCCCGCCGACGACGCCCCCCACGACGCCGCCGACGACCCCGCCCACCACGCCTCCGACCACCCCGCCGGGCGGCACCTGCACCCTGCCGTCCTGGTCCGCCTCCGCGGTCTACGTCGGTGGCAACCAGGTCTCCTGGAAGGGCCACAAGTGGAACGCCAAGTGGTGGACCACCAATGAGGAGCCCGGTACGACCGGGGAATGGGGCGTGTGGCAGGACCTCGGGGCCTGCTGACGCGGCTCACCTCCTGACCGCATGACCCGGGGCCCGCGTCCTTTCTCCCCCCAAGGACGCGGGCCCCTTCCGCGTGCCGCCGTCGCGCGGCGCGTACCGCCCCGGTCTGCGCGGCGCGTGCCGCCTCAGTCCAGCAGCGCGGAGATCGCCGCCGCCGCCACGGGGCGCGAGTAGTGCCAGCCCTGGCCCGTGTCGCAGCCGATCCGCCGCAGGCGCTCCGCCTGCTCCGCGTTCTCCACGCACTCCGCCGTCACCGTCAGACCGAGCCGGTGGGCCAGTTCGACCAGCGCCTCGACGATCGTCTCGTCCGCCGGGTTGGGGTGTTCCGCGGAGCGGAAGCCCTGCACGAAGGAGCCGTCCAGCTTCAGGGCCGAGACCGGGAGGCGGCTCGTGTAGGCGAGGTTGGAGTAACCGGTGCCGAAGTCGTCGATGGCGATCCGTACGCCCATCTCGTCCAGGGCGTGCAGCGCCTGGAGGGGACGGCCGGCGGAGCCCATCACGGCGGACTCGGTGAGTTCCAACTGGAGCAGCCGCGGCGGCAGACCGGTGTCGGCGAGGATCGCGGCGACGTCGGCGACCAGGTCGGAGTCCCAGACCTGGCGTACGGCCACGTTGACACTGACCACCAACGGCGCCTCGGGGTGGGCCAGTTGCCAGGCGCGGGCCTGGCGGCAGGACTCGGCGAGCACCCAGCGGCCGAGCTGGACGATGGAGCCGTCCTCCTCGGCGAGACCGATGAAGCGGTTGGGCGCCAGCCGCCCGAAGTGCGGGTGCTCCCAGCGCACCAGTGCCTCGACACCGCGCAGCTCGCCCGAGTCGAGGGCGACCAACGGCTGGTAGTCCAGGACGAATTCGCCGCGCTCGACGGCCTGCCGCAGCGTACGGGACAGGGCCTGACGGGTCATCCGGTGCTCGTTGCGCTCCGGGTCGAAGAGCGTCCAGCGCGCCTTGCCGTCGGCCTTGGCCCAGTACAGCGTGGTGTCGGCGGCCTGCATCAGACCGGTGGCCGACGTGCCCGCCGCCTCCCGTTCGACCACGCCGATGCTGGCGGAGACCGCGAGCCGGTGGCCGCCCACGTCGAACGGCGGCTGGAGCGCGGCCAGTACGGCCTCGGCCAGATCCGTCGCCTGCCCCGTACCGGTGGAGTCCCGTACCAGCAGGGCGAATTCGTCGCCGCCGAGCCGCGCCACCAGGTGCCCGCCGGGCTCGGCGCAGGCCAGCAGGCGGCGGCCCACGGCGGCCAGCAGTTCGTCGCCGACGCGGTGGCCGAGCGTGTCGTTGACCGCCTTGAAGCCGTCCAGGTCCAGATAGCACAGGCCGATCCGGCCGGTCCGGCTGCCGTGGTCGCCGACGGCGGCCGACAGCCGCTCGAAGAACAGCGCGCGGTTGGGCAGTCTGCTGACCGGGTCGTGCATGCGCAGGTGCCGCAGCTCCTCGCGCAGGGTGTCCCGTTCGCCGACGTCCTCGACGGACAGCAGCAGCGGGCGCGCGCCGGTGCGCGAGAGCGTGATCTCGGCGTGCACGGTGCTGCCGTCCGGGCGGGTGATGCCGCGCGTGCAGCGCAGCCGTTCGCGGCGGCCGGTGAGCACGTCGTGGAAGGCGGCGCGGGCGTGCCGGTCGCCGCTCAGGCCGAGGAGCGCGGCGGCGCCCGTGGCGCTCATCCGCTCGGGCGAGGCGCCCAGCAGCGCGCCGAGCGCGCCGTTGGCCTCCAGGACCGTGCCGTCGGGGGCGAGCAGCGCCATCGCGGTCTGGGCGATGGCGAAGGCGGCCCGGTAGTCGCGCAGGTCGGCGTCGCCCGGCCGCGCGGCCGTACTTCCCTGCCCCGCCGTCCGTCCGGCCGGCTGCGATTCCCCGCCGCCGCCGGAGTGTGGGGCAGAGGTGTGACTGTGCGTGATGACTTGTGCTGTGCTTTCGGGCTCGACACCTGGGCCGCCCGAGGGTCCGCCCATGGCCCGCTCCCCGCTTCGCGCTCGTCTCGATCGCGATCATATGGGCTGGCGGAGTTGGTGTTCCAGCGCCCTGGTGGTGATTCTCCGCACGTGTGCTGACGGATCGACCGAACGTGTCCGAACGGATCGCTCATGTGATCGCATCCCCGGGGACATTACGCACCGTAGTGACCGCTGTGCGACGCCCGTACGCCTCCCGCACACCGCCCGGCTGGAGCAGTCGGACAGGACATATCGTCACATTCCATAGCAATGTGGGGGAGGTGTCCCGAACGGGTTCACGAATCCTCCCCGGAGGTCCATGTGCGGCGGTCAGCCAGCTCGTCAGGCTCCTCAGGCGTCTCGATAGGCGTACCGCCCCGCGCGCGGCGGCGTGTCCTGCGCTCCGCCGCGGCGGCGCTCAGCGTCTTCAGCGCCGTGGTCGCCTGGACGCTGACGACCGGCCCCGCCGCGTCCGCCGCCGTCGGCAGCGCCTGCCTCCTGCCGCGCACCGGCGCCCACCACTCCGAGGGCGTCGACACCTGGGAGAGCGGCTACACCCGGCCGACCGGCCACATGAAGGCCCTCATGGTCTTCCTCGACTTCCCCGACACCGCGCCCGACCTCACCACCCAGCAGGTCGCCGCCGACCACTTCCCGGCCACCACCCGCTTCTTCGACCGCGCCTCGTACGGCCGCTTCGACCTCGGCGTCCACCCCGTCACCCGCTGGCTGCGCATGCCGCGCCCGGCCACCGACTACGCGATCAGCCGCGACTGGAACGCCGCCGACCGCACCGCCTACCTGCGCGACGCCATCGCCGCCGCCGACCCGGTGGTCGACTTCCACGGCTACGACGTCGTCTACCTCGTCGCTGACCCCGACGCGCCCGGCGTCGACTCCGACGCCACCAAGGTCGTCAACCTCTCCACCCCGATCACCGTCGACGGCACCCCGCTGCGCCGGCTCGTCACCGTCTTCGAACGGCACCCGCCGGACCGCAACGTGCTCGCCCACGAGACCGGCCACGTCTTCGACCTGCCCGACCTGTACTACCGGCCGCCCGCGGGCAGCAACGCCGACTGGGACACCCACGTCGGCGACTGGGACCTGATGGGCAGCCAGTTCGGCCTCGCGCCCGACCCCTTCGCCTGGCACAAGTGGAAGCTCGGCTGGATCACCTCCGACCAGGTCGGCTGCGTCACCCGCGCGGGCACCACCTACCAGGACCTCAGCCCCGACGAGACCCCCGGCGGCACCAAGCTGATCGTCGTACGCACCGGGCCCGACACCGCCCTCGCCATCGAGGCGCGCACCGCCACCGGCAACGACCACGCCGCCTGCCGCCAGGGCGTCCTGCTCTACAAGGTGCGCTCCGACATCGAGTCGGGCGACGGACCCATCGCGGTGATCGACGGCCACCCCCACACCTCCGCGTGCCGGGCCACCTCCGTCTACCCGCCGCTGGCCGACGCGCCGCTGGGCGTGGGGGAGTCCTACGCCGTACCCGACGGCTCCACCCGCGTGACGGTCTCCGCCCACAATTCGGACGGCACCTGGACGGTCAAGATCGTCGAGGGGTCGCCCGTCGGCGACGACACCGGCCACAGGAGCTAACGCCATGGCCTCCACCAAGGGGTCTGGACCGCGCCGCCCGGCCACGACGGGGTCGGGGCCGCGCCGGCTGACCCGGACCGGACTGCGCTGCACCGCGCTCTTCGCGCTCGGGCTGCTCGCCGTCGGCAGCACCGTCTCCGCGGGCCCGCGCACCGCCGCGCTCAACGCCTCGCCGCCGCCCGCCGCCCGGCCCTGCGCCCTGCGGGCCGTCCCCGGCGTCGCCATGTCCGAGGGCTTCCCCGACAGCTCCAGCCGCGGCCCCAACGCCGAATTCGCCCCCTCCACCGGCACCCTGCACGCCCTGACCCTGCTGATCGACTTCCCCGACGCGCCCGCCCAGTACAGCGCCGCCGACCGCTACGGCGAGTTCTTCCCCGCCGTCAAGAAGTGGTACGCCGTCAGCTCGTACGGCCGCCTCGACTACGAGTCCACGCCGGTGCTGCGCTACATACGGATGCCGCGGCCCTTCAGCGCGTACGGGATCGGCCGCGGCTACGGCTGGGACGCCCACACCGAGATGATGCGCGACCTGCTCAAGGTCGCCGACCACTCCATCGACTTCCGCGGCTACGACCTGGTCAACATCCTCGTCACCCCCAACGCGGGCCCGCCCGCCGACGAGGCGGTGCTCTCGGTCACCTGGACCGGCGCGTCCGCCGCGACCACCGACGACGGCGCCCACCTCGACAAGGTCTCCCTGATCTACGGCCACGACCAGTCGGGCCCGCGCGTCCTCAGCCACGAGAACGGCCACGCGCTCGGCCTGCCCGACCTCTACGCCGCCGACGACTTCCCGCGCACCGACACGCTCGCCGGGCAGTGGGACAGCATGTCGCTCGACTGGGGACTGCAGGGCGACCTGTTCGCCTGGCACAAGTGGAAGCTCGGCTGGCTCGACGACAGCCAGATCGCCTGCGTCACCGGCCGCACCGACACGACCTACGAACTCGGCGCCGTCGAGATCCCCGGCGGACGCAAAGCCGTCGTGATCCCGTACAGCCGCACCGGGGTCTTCGTCCTGGAGGCCAGGCAGCAGCTCGGCAACGACAAGGACGCGTGCCGCGCGGGCGTGCTCGCCTACCGGGTCCGCACCGACGTCGACTCGGGCAAGGGCCCGGTGACCGTCGTGGACGCCCATCCCCGCACCTCCGCCTGCGACTTCAGCAGCGGCGCCTTCAACTCCCTGAACGACGCGCCCTTCAGCGTCGGCGAGGGCTCTACCGACAAGGCGTCCGGGCTGACCTTCAAGGTGCTGGGAAGGACAGCGGCGGGCGCGTGGAAGATCCACGTCACCCGCCGCTGATCAGGCGTCAGAAACCGTACTCAGTCCAGCAGTTCGGCGTTGAGCGTGATCGTCGTGCCCGCGAGCGCCTTGCTGACCGGGCAGTTCTCCTTGGCGCCCTGCGCCGCCGCCTCGAAGTCACCGGCGGAGATGCCGGGGACACGCGCCTTCACCGTCAAGACGATGCCGGTGATGCCCTCACCCGGCTGGAAGGTCACGTCGGCCTGAGTCTGCACCGACTCGGGCGGGGTGCCCGCGCCCGCCAGACCGTGCGAGAGCGCCATCGAGAAGCAGGAGGAGTGGGCCGCGGCGATCAGCTCCTCGGGGCTGGTCTTGCCGTTCGCCTCCTCCGCGCGGGAGGCCCACGTCACGTCGTACGAGCCGACGCCCGAGGTGTCGAGCGAGACGGTCCCGGCGCCGCCCATCAGCGGGCCCTTCCACTGGGTCGTCGCGGTGCGGGTGGTTGCCATGGTGAAGCCTCCAAGAGGTACCGACGGATGGCGGGAACGCCTCCTGAACGCTACCTCGCGCGCGCCACGATCAGCGCGCGGGGAAGCTGTATGTCCAGCCCTGCGCGTCGAGCCTGTCCAGCAGCCGCGACAGCGCCCGCACCGTCTGGGCGCGGTCGCCGCCGCCGTCGTGCATCAGCACGATGGAGCCGGGGCGCAGTTGACGGTCGATGTTCGCCAGCACCTTGGCGGTGCCGGGCCGCTCCCAGTCGCGGGAGTCCACCGTCCAGCCCAGCGGGCGCAGCCCGTGGCCGGCGGCGATGTGACGGATCGTCGGGGTGAAGTCGCCGCCGGGCGCCCGGTAGTACCAGAGCTTCGCGCCGGCGCCCGCGGCCTTGGTTATCTCGCGCTGCGCGTCGACTATCTCGTGCGTGTTGTACGCCGCGGACCTGCTGCTCTGCCGCTCGTTGTGGTGCACGGAGTGGTCGCACAGCCGGTGGCCCGCCGTGGTGATCTGCCGGACCAGGTCGGGGTGGGCGGCGGCGTTGGGGCCGATCTCGCAGAAGGTCGCCTTCGCGTGGTGCGCGGCCAGCAGCGCCAGAACCTGCGGGGTCCAGCGCGGGTCGGGGCCGTCGTCGAAGGTCAGCGCGACGGACCTGCCGCCGTCCTCGGTGGAGTGCTGGATCGACTCGTCGGCCGGGGCGCCGGTGGCGGGGCTCCCCGAGGGGTCGGCGGGACCGGCCGAGGGGTCCAGGGGCCCGGTCGGCTGCCCGGGGACCGTCTGCGACGGGACGGTCCCGGACGGATCGGTGGGCACGGGACCCGTCTGCGACGGACCTGTCGGTGCGGGACCGTTCTGCGCGGGACCCGGTCCGGACGGCTGCGAGCCGGACGGATCGCCCGGCGGAGAGGTCCGCTGGGACGGGATGCCCGCGGCCGGGCCGGACGCCTCACCCGACGCGGTCGAGGACGGCGCGCGCGACGAGGCCCGCGCGTCGTCCGCCCCGCTCGCCGCGGCCCCGCCGTGCTGTGTGCCGCACGCCGCGAGCGCGGTCCCGGCGAGCGCCGCGGTGGCCACCGCGGCGGCGGTCCGCCGTACGGCCGTGCGGCTCAACATCCCAGATCGTCCGGTTTTGTACGTCATGCGGACCACCGTAAACATGCTCCGAACGGGTGATGCAAGGCCCCCCGCCCCGCGCCCGGCCCCGGGGAACCCGCCCCGCGCCCCCGCGAATCCGGCCGCGCACCCCCCGCGACCCGCCGCGCGGCACGGTCAGCGGCGACGTACCAACGGGAAAGGCAGCGTCTCACGGATCGTCCGCCCCGTGAGGAACATCACCAGCCGGTCCACCCCGATCCCCAGCCCGCCGGTCGGCGGCATCGCGTACTCCAGCGCCGTCAGGAAGTCCTCGTCCAGCTCCATCGCCTCCGGGTCGCCGCCCGCCGCCAGCAGCGACTGCCGGGTCAGCCGGGCCCGCTGCTCCACCGGATCGGTCAGCTCGGTGTACGCCGTGCCCAGCTCCGTGCCGTACGCGACCAGGTCCCAGCGCTCGGCCAGCCGCGGATCGGTGCGGTGCTGCCTGGTCAGCGGCGAGACCTCGGCCGGGAAGTCCTTGTAGAAGCACGGCGTGGTGGTGCGCTCCTCCACCAGCCGCTCGTACATCTCCAGCGCCACGTCGGCCGGGCCGTCCTCCGGGCCGTACGGCACCCCCGCCCGGTCGCACAGCGCGCGCAGCCGCGCCAGCGGCGTCCCCGCGTCGACCTCCTCGCCCAGCGCCAGCGAGATCGCCCCGAACACCGTCCGCACCGGCCACCGCCCCGACAGGTCGACCTCCGCGCCGTCCGGCCGCCGGGCGGTCTGGCCGCCGTTCGCCGCGACGGCCGCCGCCTGGATCAGCTCCCGCGCCAGACCGAGCATCACGTCGTAGTCCGCGAACGCCTGATACGCCTCCAGCATCGTGAACTCGGGGTTGTGCTTGTACGACACGCCCTCGTTGCGGAAGGTCCTGCCCAGCTCGAAGACCCGCTCCACCCCGCCGACGCACAGCCGCTTCAGATACAGCTCGGGCGCGATCCGCAGATACAGGTCGAGGTCGTAGGCGTTGATGTGCGTGGTGAACGGGCGGGCGTTCGCGCCGCCGTGCACCGGCTGGAGCATCGGCGTCTCGACCTCCAGGAAGCCGCGGTCGGCCAGCGTCGTACGGACCGCGCCGACGGCCGCGCTGCGGGCGGTGAGCAGGGACCGCGCCTCGGGGGAGACCACCAGCGCCAAATAGCGCTGCCGCACCCGCGCCTCCGGGTCGGTCAGGCCGCGGCGCTTGTCCGGCAGCGGGTGCAGGCACTTGCCGGTCAGCGTCCAGGAGTACGCCTCCGCGGTCGGCTCACCGCCGCGGCTGACCGTCATCGCCCCCTCGACCCGGAGCAGGTCGCCGAGGTCCACGCCCGACTCGAACTCCCGCAGACCGTCCCGTCCGAGACGATCCCTGGTCAGCATGATCTGGAGGTCGCCCGACCAGTCCCGCAGCGTCACGAAGACGACCCCGCCGTGGTCGCGCACCCGCAGCACCCGGCCCGCGACCGCCACCGCGCTGCCCGCCCCCGCCGTACGCGCCACCGCCAGCGTGTGCGTCGGCCCCGCGCTCACCGGATACGGGTCGACGCCGTCGCGCCGCATCCCCTCGACCTTGGCCAGGCGCACACGGACCTGCTCGGCGGGGCCGTGCGGGTCCGCGGGGGCGTGACGGCCGCGCTCGGCCGCGGCGGCCGTCACGCTCGCCGTCGTCATCCCCGCCGCCGTACCGCCCACCACGCCCGCCGTCGCACCGGCCACCGCCGTACCGCCCACCGCGCCCGCTCCCGTACCGCCCGCCGCGGACCGGCGGCGGCGCCGGAAGCGCAGGCTCGGGAGTTCCACGAAACCCTCGGCGATGCCCGAGGCCAGGCCGATCCTGGCCATGTCCTTGCCGTCGGCGTAACACAGGTACCGCGGGTACCAGTGCGGCTGGTACTTCACGTTCGAGCGGTACATCGCCTCCAGCTGCCACCAGCGGGAGAAGAACAGCAACAGCCGCCGCCACATCCGCAGGACGGGCCCCGCGCCGATCCGGGCGCCCTCCTCGAAAGCGGACCTGAACACCGCGAAGTTCAGCGAGACCCGCCGGACACCCAGCGCGCCCGCGCCCGCGGCCAGCTCGGTGACCATGAACTCCATGATCCCGTTGGGCGCCGTACGGTCCCGCCGCATCACGTCGAGCGACACCCCGTCGTGCCCCCACGGCACGAACGACAGCAGCGCGGTCACCCGCCCCTTGTCGTCCAGCGCCTCCACCAGCAGGCACTCGCCGTCCGCCGGGTCGCCGAGCCGCCCCAGCGCCATCGAGAAGCCGCGCTCGGTGTCGGTGTCCCGCCAGGCGTCCGCCAGCCGTTCGACCTCCCGCAGCTCCTCGGGCGACAGGTCGTGGTGCCGCCGGATGCGGGTGGTCGCCCCGGTCCGCCGCACCCGGTGCACCGCCTGCCGGATACCGCGCATCTCGCGGCCCGCCAGGTCGAAGTCCGTCACGTCGAGAATCGCCTCGTCGCCCAGCTCCAGCGCGCCGAGCCCCGCCCGCGCGTACGCCTTCGCGCCCTCCTCGCCCGCGCCCATCACCGCCGGCACCCAGCCGTACGCCCCCGCGTGCGCCAGCCACGCGTCGATCGCCGGACCCCACGCCTCCGGGTCGCCCAGCGGATCACCGCTGGCCAGACAGACCCCCACCTCCACCCGGAACGTCACCGCGGACTTGCCGCTCGGCGAGAACACCACCGACTTGTCGCGCCGCGTCGCGAAGTAGCCCAACGAGTCCTTGTCCCCGTACCGCGCCAGCAGCGCCCGGATACGGTCCTCGTCGTCCCCCCGCAGCGCCGCCTCCATCCGCTGCGACCTGAACAGCGCCGCCGCCGCGCACAGCAGGGCCGCCGCGCCGAACAGGCCGAGCCAGAAATTCGTCCAGTACGGCGGCCTGCCGATGTCGGGCAGGTCGTTCACTCCGCCGACCACCTTGTTGACCGCCCACCGCAGCCGGTTCCCGCCCTCCAGCGTCCCCGGGAACAGCGTCAGCAGCCCCCACCCCAGCAGCACCCCGATCGCCAGCCCGCACACCAGCACCAGCAGCGCCCGCCAGAACGCCCCCTTGCGCACCCGCGCCGAGAACTCGCCCCGCGCGGCGATCACCGCGCCCAGCACCGTGCCCGTGATCAGCAGCGCCGGGATCGCGCTCCAGTCGCGCACCGCGATCAGCACCAGATTCGCCACCACGGTCAGACCGAGGAAGACCGCCACGATCCAGTACGCCACCCGTTTGCGGGCCGCCATCGCGCCGCCCAGCAGCACCAGGAACGCCGCGTACGCCAGATTCGGCGACGCCGGCACCGTCAGGATCTCCACCCACCGGCGCACCGGGTCCAGCAGGGGCCGCAGCGGGGAGACGACGGCCAGGGTGGCGCAGAACAGGGCCAGAATCCCGAAGAATTCTCCGAACCAGCCCGGAATTCTGGGCGCCACCCGCCCCCACGCCACCTTCCCGGGCATCGGCTCCGCCTCTCCTCCCACGCACCTGGCGCCTTCAGCTTTCCCCAACCCGGCGGGACGCGCCTCTCCAGGCGTACGGCTCCGGGCTAGGGAGCACCGTCCTCAGGGGTGAGGAGGGTGCCGCGGTGGCGGAGACGGGGTCCGGTGAGGAACCCTTCGGCGATGGCATTGGCGGCAGCCACCCGCGGAAGGTCGGCTCTCCGCTCGAAGAGCACATAGCGGGCCTGCCAGCGCGGCGCGAACGCCGCGTAGCCCCGCTCGCGGGCGGCGACCTGCCCGAGGCGGGCGAGAAGCCGCAGCGGGGCGCGGCGCAGCCGCGAGGACAGGGCGCCGCGGAAGGCGGTGAAGTTGAGGGACACGCGGGTGACCGCGCCCAGCGGAGCCCTACCGGCTGCGGCGCGCAGCAGCACCTCGGTGAGGAGGAAATCCACCGGGGCCCGCCCGGACTCCCGGTCGCGCCGGATGAGGTCGAGGGTGAGCCCGTCGGGCCCCCACGGCACGAACGTGACCATCGCGCAGGTCCGCCCGTGCGGATCGAGGCACTCCGCCAGGAGACAGTCCCCGTCGGCCGCGTCACCGAGCCGCCCGAGCGCCACGGAGAAGCCGCGCTCGGCGGGGTGCCGCCGCCACCTGTCGGCCAGATGCGCCAGCCGCCGCAGTTCGTCCGGGGCGATCTCCCGGTGCCTGCGCAGCACCACCGAGTAGCCCGCGCCGCCGAGCACCCCGTGCGCCTGCCGCAGCGCGCTCAGCTCGGCGGAGCCCGTATCGGCGAAGACGGCGGCGAAGGAGGCCGCCTCCACCACCGCCTCGTCACCGGACGGCAGCGCGCGGAAACCGGCCGCCTCGTACACCACGGCCGCCGCGGGCCCCGCGCTGGTGACGGCCGGGACCCAGGCGTGCCGCCGCGCCGTGTCCAGCCAGTGGTCGACGGCCCGCGGCCAGGCCGCCCGGTCGCCGACGAGGTCACCGGAGGCGAGCGCGACCCCGTTCACCACGCGGTAGAGGACGGCCGCGTCCCGCTCCGGGGTCCAGGACACCGCCTTGTCGCGGCGCAGCGCGAAGTAGCCGAGCGAGTCGCGCCGCCCGTACACCCGCAGCAGCGCCCGCAGCCGCCGCTCGTCCGCGGGCAGCAGCCGGTCCCGGCCGCGCGGCGAGCGGAAGAAGGCGAGCAGGATGAGCAGCATCAGCGCGACGCTCAGGACGTTGATCGCCAGGTCCGTCCAGCCGGGCACCCGGATCTCGGGCAGGTCGAAGAGACCGGACACCGTCAGCACCCGCACCAGCGTGTACCGCGTACTGGCCCCCCACTGGCGCGGCGGCAGCTCGTCCGTCGCGTGCACCAGCAGCGTGCCCAGGCCGATCGCCACCGCGCCGCCGACGACGAAGGTCGTCAGCCCCAGCGTCACATTGCCCCGCTCGCCGCGCACGTTGAACACCGTCCTGGACACCAGCAGCGCGAACAGCACCAGCCCGGTCACCCCCAGCGACACCCAGTTGAACGGATGCCCGCGCGTCACCGGCAGCGCCGCCACACCGGCCAGGCACAGCAGTGTGTATCCGCCGGTCAGCACGGTCGTGACGATCCAGGCGGCCCGCTTGCGGCGGCGCAGGCTCACCGACAGCACCAGCGCGAGCACCGCGCCGGTGAAACCGGGGCTGACCAGGAAGGCGGTGAAGAACTCGCCGTTCGAGGCGGCCCGCACCCGGTCGCGGAACGGCGCGATCACCCCGGTCACCGCGTTGACCGCGCACACCACCCGCAGATACCAGACGGTGAAGGCCGCACCCGGCTGCCGCAACGGCCGCAGCACGCGGGCCAGCAGCGTCTCGATCCTGGACGGCGGCAGCTCCACGATCGTCGGCCGCCGCGCGGGCTTGCGCGCGGGCGTCGCCGACGGCAGCGGCGCGCCCGCCACCGCGTCCATCACGGCCGTCTTCATCGCGACCATCCGCCGGTGGATCCGGTCCTCGCGCCGCTCGGCCCTGGCCATCCGGCGCGGCCGGGAGGTGTACCGCCAGCGCGCCCACGGACTGGCCGGGCGGGCCAGCCGCAGCGCGCCGACGATCGCCAGCACCGGCACCATCACCCCGAGCAGCCCCGTCCAGACCTTGCCCTTGGACAGGCACACCACCACGAAGCCGATCAGCACCCCGGCGCTCAGATACTGCTGGTACGACTCCCCGACGACGAATCCGCCCAGCGGGGCCTGGCCGATCAGCAGCAGTCCGATCACCGACACCGCGAGGATCACCGCGTCGACCGACTGGCGGCCCTGCTCGCTCCAGTAGACGTCCTTCAGGTGCAGCACCAGCGCGAACTCGTCCAGCACCAGGCCGCAGCCGATCCCGAAGACCAGCGCGAGCACGTCGTGCACCGCCGGGCCGCCGCGTACGGCGAACGACCCGATGCCGCCGATCAGCATCATCGCCTGGCCGAACACCACATGGTGGATGTGCAGGCCGCCGGGCTGCACATTGCCCGGCCACCACTTCACCCCGCGCCGGATCATCCGCACGCTGAACCGGATGAACAGGAAGGAGCCGATCAGTCCGACCAGCAGCAGGAAGAGCGGCTCACGGCCGGTGTCCGCGATCCGCGTCCGGTACGCGTCGGCCAGCCAGTCCACCATGGCTCCAGGGTCGTCGTGGTGCGGGCCGTCGGCCACCCGGACGGCGCGTCCGCATGCCTGGACGTTCATACGAAGAAGGCCCCCCGCTTCCGCGAGGGGCCTTCGACCGTCTGTGCGCCGCCAGGGACTCGAACCCCGGACCCGCTGATTAAGAGTCAGCTGCTCTAACCAACTGAGCTAGCGGCGCCTGCCGACGTCGTAGACCTTAGCATCCGGCCACGGGGAGCGGAAATCGATATGACTCAGGCCGTTCCAGGGGTGCTGACCAGGGCGGGAACGGTCTTCGCGGGCGCCGACCTGGCCGCCCGCACGCACGCCCAGAGGACCACGTCCGCGCCCGGCAGCCAGGGGTGCCGGGTGTCGGGCGCCACCAGCCAGCGGGACAGCCCTGCCCCCGGATCGCAACCGGAGTCCTGGCCGGCCTCGGCGCCGTCCAGCGGCGCGTACAGCGGCGGTACGGTCACCGCGTCGCCGCTGCCGTGACAGAGCATCGGCGGCACCGCCTGGCCCCACTCCTCCCAGTCCAGCAGGTACGGCAGCCGCTGCGCCGTACCCGGCGCGACGAGCAGCAGCAGCCGCCCGCGGTGCACGGCCACCGGGCCGCTGCCGGGGCCCGACGCCCATAACTGCTCCAGGAGTCTGCGGCCGAACAGCGCCGACAGGTTCACCACGTCGAACGCCGTACCGCACGGCAGCACGCTCGGCGCCGTCGGACGGGCCGACCACAGCGCCCGCACGCTGCGCGGGAAGGCGCTGGCCGAGGCCAGCCACTCGGCGCCCTCCGGGGTGACGTACGACGTGTGCCGACGCCGCTGGGCTTCGGTGACGACCTCGGTGACGGCATGCGTCACGGCCGCGATGCTTCCGGTCCCTTGCCATTCGTCCATGGCATCTACAGGTACCGGCCGCTTCCGGCGCGGTCGGCGCAATCGGACGAATTCGGGACAGGAGGGTGGGAGAGGGGGTACCTTGCCGCGACGCATATGCGGGGCACGGTTGCGGCGGCCCCCGGCGGCGTGACAGTCACGGCAGCCGCCAGGGGAGCCGGAAGCGCCCGCGGACACGTCCTAGGGGGCGCCGCCGCCCGCGGACAGGCCCCCTAGGGTGCGCCGCCGCCCGCGATCAGGCCCTCGCCGTACTCGACCATCCGCTTCGCGTAGTCCTCGGTCCACCCCGCGCGCTCGGCCAGGCCCGCGTACGTCAACCGGTCGAAGCGGCGCGGATCGGTGAGCTGCGCGGCGGCTATCGCCTGGAAGTCCGTGGCCCGGTCGGCGGCCGTACGGAAAGCCGTCGCCAGCTCCGTCGCCCGCGCCAGCATCCGCCCCGGATCGTCCATCGACTCCAGGTCGAAGAAGTGCTCCGGATCCTCCACCGTCGCGGCAGGCTCGAAGCTCAGCGACGCGGGCCGCCTGGGCCGCGGCGCCGCCTCCCGCGACCCACCGCCCTGCGCGTTCTGAGCCGACTGCGGCTCTGACATACGGCTACCTCCGGAATCGATCACGCACACCATTGTCCCGCGCCCACGCAAGACCCCCTCCATTCGGGTGAGCGACCGCGCTCACGGCCGCCAGCTCACCCGGTGTTCCGCGAGGTGCGCCAGGACCGCGTGGTTGGCCTCCCAGCCGTCGGGGAACTTGACCGTGACACCGAGCTGGACCGGCTCGGAGGACGGGTGCTCGTCGAGGAGTTCGGCCACGCCCGCGCGGCACACCACGATGCACGCGTGCCGGTGCCGGGAGGCCAGCACGCACAGCCGCCCGGTCTCCAGATGGAACGCCGTGGCGTCGGGGCGGCCGGACAGCGGGTGCAGCACCACGGTCACGTCGAACTCGCGGCCCTGGAGACGGTTCGCGGTGTCCACCGTGACCCCGGCGACGCCGACGTCGGCCAGCGCGGCGCGCACCGCCGCCGCCTGGTCCCGGTGCGCGGTGCCGACCGCGATCCGGTCCGCGGTCAGCGCCGCCGGATCGGGATCGGGCGCGGAGTACGTCAGACCCCCGCGGTCCAGCAGCCGCCGCACCACCGCGGCCACCGCGCGTACCGCCTCAGGGTCGGTGCGCGGGGTGTGCCGGGCGGGCAGCTCCAGCAGCCCCCAGCCGCTGGCCGCCGCCTCGTCCAGGACACGGTCGGGCCCGCCGCCGTCGCCCGGCACCCCGAACACCAGCCGCCGGTCGCCGTGGTCCGTACCGCTCCTGAACGGGGTGTACGGGTAGAAGGCGCGCGACACCAGGGGCGCCGCCGACGCGGGCAGCCGCCAGGACACCGGCAGCCGGTGCTGCGGCAGCCCCGGATTGTGCGCGAGCAGCGTCACCACCGCGCTCGCCGACGGGTCGTAGCTCAGCCCCGCCCACTGCTCCGCGCCGACCACGCTGAACGGGTCCAACTGCCCGGGGTCGCCCACGAACAGCGCCCGCTCGAAGAGCCCCGCCACTTGCAGCAGCGCGTCCGACCGCATCTGGTACGCCTCGTCCACGATGGCGTGCCGCCACGGCTCGGTGTCCTTCACGTACGCCCACTTCGCCGCGGTCGCGATCACCACCTCGCAGGCCCGCAGATCCGCCACAGAACTGGACTTCATCAGCGCCGGGTGCCGGTCGAGCGCCTTGTCGGGCGGCGACTCGGCGCCGTGCAGCCGGCCCACCGGCAGGTCGGGCTCAGCGGTGGCGAGCCGGTCCGCGAGGTCGTCGACCTGCGCGTTGGTCTGCGCGACGATCATCAACGACTCGCCCGCCGCCGCCAGTTCGCGTGCCGCGCGCACCACGAGCGTCGACTTGCCCGCGCCGGGCGGCGAGTCGACCACGACCCCGCGGGCGGTGCCGTGCAGCGTGCTCTCCAGGATCGCGGCCGTCGCCTCGGCGGCGGCCCTCCCCGCGTCGAACCCGTCCTTTCTGTCCCACCTCTCCGGTACGTGTCCGTCCGTGTCCGGGCCGTCGGCTCGCACGGGCTGCGTCACAGGTAGTCCTCCGCGGTCACGGTGTCGGGCGGGTCAGCGGTCGGCGGTGTGCCGGGCGGCGTCCCGGCGTCGGGCGGGCCGCCGTGCGTCCACGGTGTCTGCTCCGGCTCCGGCAGCCCGGGGCCGCCGCGCGGATCGTGCTCGAAGAAGGTGAAGTCCACCCGGTCACCGGCCCCCGGCACCGACCCCTCCTTCGGCGTCCGCCCGCTCCCCATCCCCCCGGTGAGCCGCACCACCACCACGAACCGGCCTTCCGGCCCGGTCGCAGGACCGCCGTCCGGCGCGGTGGCGACGCTGCCGTCCGGGGCCACCGAGACCACTTCGGCGCTCTGCGCGGACTTGGCACCCGGCACGGAGCGGTACGCCTTGGTGCCGGGCTCGGCCTGGGGGAGGTCGTGGGTGCGGATGGTCAGGAGGGGGCGGGGCATGGGCCGCTTGCCCTCGGAGTACGTCATCTCGACGCCGATGACCTCGCCCGCGAACGCCTCGCCCGCCAGCCGCCTGGCCGCCATCGTCAGGGGGTCGTCCAGCGCCTCCTGCGCGGAGACCCGCGCCTGGGCCGTCTCGCGGCCCGCGAGCTTCTGCGCGGCGGCGATGGCGCCGTCCCGCTTGGGCTGCGGCGGCTCACCCGCGCGCAGCCGGTCGCGGTGCCCGGTGAACGACCAGCGGTCGCGCTTCCACCGGTCGGCCACATGCGCGCCCTCGGGCAGCGCCCGCAGCAGGTCGAGGCCGCGCCACACGTCGTCCCAGGTCGGCCGGAGCTGGGAGCCGACCAGCCGCCGTACCTCCGCCTCGGCCGCGGCCAGCTCCGCGGCGGCCCCGGCCGGGTCGGCCTCCGCCGCCGTACGCGCCGCGTCGTAGCGGGCCATCGCGGGGGCCAGCACACGGTTGTCGAAGACCGGGTCGGTCGCGGGACCCGCGGGCGGGCTCAGCAGCAGCCCGTCGGCGGCGCGGTCGGTCTGCGCGCGCTCGGCGGCGACCGCCCCGTCCAGCCCGTCCGGCGGGTCGATCCAGCCGAGCAGGCCGCCCAGGTGCTGGTCCTCCATCGAGCTCTGCCCGGTCGCCCAGTGCCGGGTCAGCAGCTCCGTCATGGCCACCAGCAGCGCGCTGCCCGGCGTACGCGCCCGCTCCCCGTAATGCGTCAGCCAGCGGCCGAGCAGCGGCACCGGCACCGGGACGGGGTGCGGCGCGTCCGGGTCCTCGACCGTCCGCAGGAAGCGCGTGGACCGGCCGAGCAGGCGGACGTACTCCAGCGCCGCGCTGTTCGGCACCACGATCTGCGGCGCGTCCGCGCAGACCTCCGACTCTCCCCCAGCCCGGCGGCTGGGAGGTGCCCCCACGCGGTTGCGGGTCGCGGGCTCCACCTCGACGTCGTCCGCGTACGCGTCCATCAACGGCAGTACGGCGCCCGCGAGTCCGGCGAAGAAGCCGAAGCGCAGCTCCCGGTCCAGCGGCTGCGGCACCACGAGCAGCTCGGGCGCCGCCCGGTCCGTGCCCACCATCGCGCCCAGCGGCGCGCCCGCCTCACCGGCCGTCGTCAACGGCACCAGCACCAGCGGCCGTTCGGCCAGGTGCCGGTGGCGTACGGTCGCCGCGGGCACGGCCCGGCCCGTCGCGACGGCCTCGGCCCGCGCGAGCGTGTTCATCAACGACATGCGGCACCGTCCCGTACGGCGGCGTCGTCCGCTGCCTGGTCCCGTACGGCCGCCTGGGCGGGCAGCGCGGGTGCCTCTTCCCGGGCGGACAGCGCCTCGGCCCGCAGGGCCGCCGCCCTGCGCAGCGCCGCCACCGCCGGGTCGGCCGGGTCACCGGCCTCACCGTGCGCGGCCGACAGCACCGCCTCCACCGTCGTCAGGGTGCCCAGCTCGCCGCGCAGACTGCGGCCGAGCGACTCCACGCAGCCGTCCGCCCGCGACCGGTCACGGCAGTGGTACGCCAGCTCGCAGGTCGACAGGCACTCGGGCGCGTACGCGGCGGGCACCGCGTCCACGGCGGCGGTCAGGTCGATCCGCGGGCGGGTCGGCGTACTGCCGTCCGCGCCGTACCGCAGGTCGAAGGTGGTGCCCTCGGGGAGGGCCGCCGCGATCTCCTCGATCCGGGTCAGCCGGGCCAACTGCCGCCGGGTGACCGAGAGCTGCTTGCGGACGTCGACCCACTCGGCGGTCGGCAGATTCGAGAAGTCCTTCGGGCAGACCAGCAGGACGTCGGGCCGGGTCCGGCCGGCCGCCACCTCGTCGAGCGCGAGCACGTACACCGCGGACTGCCGGGCCGCCGCGCCGACCTTCAGCGCGTCCGCGCCGCCGTCCAGGATCGGGAAGGACTTGATCTCCACCACCGTCCAGGACCCGTCGGGCCGCACCGCCACCGCGTCCGGCTCCAGATACGCCAGCGACCCCGCGACCTCGAGGGCCAGCAGCGGATGGTCGAGCAGCGTCCAGGAACCGGCCGGTGCCTCGGCGAGCGCCAGCCGCGTACGGGCCGCCCGGCCCTCGGGCCCCGCCGCCGACAGATCGGGGACCTCGGCGGACTCCGGAATCCCCGCCGCCGTCTCCGCCGCGCCCAGCAGCCGCAGCAACTCGGCGCAGCCGTCCCGTTTGACGCGGGCCTCGAAGGCGTGGCCGCGCGAGAAGGCGAAGCGGGACTGGCCGAACCGGGCGGGCGCGCCCAGCACTTCGGCGACCGCGCCCTTGTCGACCCCGGCGGCGTCCAGCAGCGCGCGGCGGCGGCACCCGGGGTTGGCGGCCAGCGCGGCCAGCGCCCGTGCGTCGAGCGGCCGTGGCGCGGTGTCGGGGCCGCGCAGCGCGGCCAGCCGTTCCCGCAGCGAGTGGTGGTGGTGCGTAGTGCTCACCCGCGAAAGTGTGGCACTCGGCTACGACATCCGGCTCTGTCCGGCGTGTTCGCCCGCCGCACGCGGGTCGTCGGCGTCGTCCGGCCCGTCCGCGCCGGGCGGTACGGACACGGTCCGCGGCTTCGGTACGGAGGCGCCGCCGCCGGGCGCCGGAATGCTCGCGGCGACACCGCTGACACCCGTGGCATGCGTGCCGTTGGACACCTGCGTGCCGTTGGACACGTGCGTGCCGTTGGAGACCTGCGCGGTATTGGCGACGTGCGCGGTGACCACCGCGGACGACGCACCGGACACCGGCTCCGTCTCCTCGGCCGTCGGCCTGCCCAGGGCTTCCTTCACGCGCGCCAGCAGCCGGTCGGCGACCCGCAGCGCGGGCTTCGCCAGCAGATAGCCCAGGCCCATCACGGCGACACCGGCCACCGCGTCCAGCAGATAGTGGTTGGCGGTGCCCATCACGACACACGCCGTCGTCACCGGGTAGAGCACGCCCAGGGTGCGCACCACCCTGTTCCGCCCGTAGCGCCACAGGATGATCCCGCACCACAGCGACCAGCCCACGTGGAGGCTGGGCATCGCCGCGTACTGGTTGGTGAGATGTCCCATACCGCGCGGCGCGCTCGCGTCGGTGCCCCACCAGCCGTAGGAGCCGTACTGCGCCATCGTGTCGATGAAGCCGTGCCCGCCGCCGATCAGCCGCGGCGGCGCGGTGGGCGCCACGGTGAAGCCGACCAGACCGATCAGCGTCGAGATCATCAGCCACGTGCGCGCCACCCGGTAGTGCGTCGGGCGGCGGCGCCACAGCCAGATCAGGATGCTCGGCGTCACCACATAGTGCAGCGACGCGTACGCGAAGTCCGCGGGCACGCCCAGGAAGGCGTGCTGCGTGAAGAGCTTGTTGAACCAGCGCTCCGGATCGATGTGCAGGAGCTGCTCGAAGTGCAGGATGTCCGCGCCGTGTTCGACGGCGTCGTCCACATCCCCCCTGACCAGCAGGCGGGCGCCGGAGTAGAGCGCGTAAATCACCGCGATGAGCGGCAGCTCGGTCCACCAGCGCAGCTTCCCCCGGTAGGCGGCGGCGCGCGGCGCGGTGGCGGTGATCGTCATGCGGGCGTCTCTCCAGGTTCTCCGAAGGCCGCGGGCGGGCGGTCATGGTCTTGGCGCGTACCCTCTACCGTACGACGTACGCTAAACGCCACGTACACCGGCCCAGAACTACGGAAGAAACTCCGACATCGTACGGTGTTCAACGTTCCGTAGCAGGGGTATGTGCAGTCGAGGACGCCCGGTCCGCTCTCCGGGTTGCCTTCCTCGGCGTATTCCTCGACGTGTTGGCGACGTTCCGGCCTCGGCGTACCCCGTCGCACGAGGCACCCCAGCGTGACTGTTGTACGACTGAAGTACGACTGAGTACGAGAAACAAGAGAATCGGATGTCCGTCACCCAGCCGGTCCGCTCCCCACGGCGCCGTGCTCCCCGCAACTCGCTCAACCCCGACCGTATCCTCGACGCCGCGATCACCCTCCTCGACCGCGAGGGCGCCGAGGCGTTCACCATGCGCGCGCTCGCCCAGGAACTCGGCGTCGGCACCATGGCGGTCTACTCCCACTTCCGGGGCAAGGACGAGATCAGCGACGCCGTGGCACAGCGTCTGATGGACACGATAGAGCTTCCGCCCACCGGCACGGGCGACCCGCGAGGTGAGCTGCGGGAGGTCTGCCGCGGCGTCTACGGGCTCTTCACCGAGCACCCCTCCGCGCTCCAGCTCCTCACCATCAGGCCGCTGCGCGGCGACGACGCCATAGCCGTCATCGACCGCATGCTCGACCTGCTCAGGCGCGCCGGGCTCGGCCGCGCCGACGCGGCCCACGCGCACGTGGCCCTCATGCAGTACACCGTCGGCTCCGCCCTGTGGAACACCCGGCGGGCCCGCGCCCTGTGCGAGGACGGGGTACGCGACCGGGTCCGCGCCAAGATCGACGCCCTGCCGCCCGACGTCTACCCCGCCCTCGTCAGCCTCGCGCCCGAACTCCTCTGCGCCCAGGACCAGGGGTCCGCGCAGTACGAATTCGGCCTCGAAGGGCTGCTGGAGGGTCTGCTCGGCGGCGGCCAGGGGCTCTGAGGGCGGGGACGGCGGGGCCGTGAGGGCGGGGACGGCGGGGCCGTGAGCGATGATGGGGGCCCGTTTCCTAGGAAAGGCACCGCCGCATGGCTCCGCGCATTCTTCTGGTCAGACACGGCCAGACGGAATGGTCCCTGTCCGGGCGGCACACCGGCCGTACCGACATCCCCCTCACCGAGGAGGGGCGGCGCACCGCCCGGATCCTCGGGGAGCGGCTCGCGCGCGGGCCCTGGAACGGACTTCCCGACGTCGAGGTCCGCACGAGTCCGCTGCTGCGGGCCGCCGAGACCTGTGACCTCACCGGTTTCGGCGGCGCCGCCAAGGAGTGGGACGCGCTGGTCGAGTGGGACTACGGCGACTACGAGGGCCTGACGCCCGCCCAGCTCCAGGACCTGCGGCCCGGCTTCACCATCTGGCGCGACGGCGTGCCGGGCGGCGAGGCGCTGGCCGAGGTCGCCGCGCGCGCCGACCAGGTCGTCTCCTGGGCGCGGTCCGCCGAGCGCGACGTCCTCGTCTTCGCCCACGGGCACTTCCTGCGCGTCCTCGGGGCCCGCTGGCTCGACCTCGCCCCGTCCTTCGCCGGCGCCCTCCGCCTCGACCCCGCCTCCCTGTCCATCCTCGGCTGGGCCTACGGCGCCCCGGCGATCGAACGGTGGAACGACACCGGTCACTTGGCGTGAGGCTTTGACCGCGCCCTGACCGCGCCCCGCGCCGTCCCCGCGCCGTCCCCTCCGCGTCCTCGGCTCAGGAGGCGGGCGTCGGCAGGGGGCGGTCCAGGAGGAAGGACCGCAGGAGGGCGGTGTAGAGGGCGGGCTGGTCGTGGGAGATGGCGTGGCCCGCGTCCTTGACGCGCACGAGGCGGGAGTCCGGGAGGGTCTGCCGGTACTCCTCGGTCACGGCGGGCTTGATGAAGTCGCAGCTTCCCCGCATGACCAGGGACGGAACGCGGATCGCGCGCAGCCTCGGGCGCGGGTCGGGGAGCTGCTCGAAGTCCTTGACGGTCATCTGGTTGCTGTAGAAGCCCTGGGGGTTGGCGTGCGCCTCCGAGGCCGCGGCGTCCGCGCAGGAGGTGGTGTCCTTGCCGAGCAGGGCCACCTCGTGCATCCAGTGGTCGAGTTCGCCGTCGCCCACCAGGGCGTGGGCGGCGCGCGCGTTGATCTGGAGCAGCAGACTGGCGGCGATCAGCCGCGGCTTGCTGTCCAGCCGGTCACGGGCCGCCCGCTGGGCCGGTGTCAGGTGGTCCCAGGGGTCCCCCGCCGCGGAGCCGGGGAATTCGTGGCCCCACAGCGCGCCGGGCGAGGTGAACACGGCCTTGGCGACGTGCGTGCCGTGCGCCAGCAGGTACTGGGCGGCCAGCGAACCGCCCCACGACTGGCCGACGACGATGATCCGGTCCGCCCCGATCGTGCGGCGGATCGCGTCGAGGTCCGCGACCTGGCGCGCCACCGTGTACCCGGTGACGTCGGAGAGCCGGGTGGAGCGTCCGGCGCCCACCTGGTCGTACGCGTAGACGTCGAAGCCGTCCGCGGCCAACTCCCGGCCGCCGGTGGGGATGCCCTCCGACGGGGTGCCGGGGCCGCCGTGCAGGAAGACGACCGGGGTCGGCCTCGGAGTGCCGACGGCGGGTGCGTGCACATAGGCGATCCGTGAACCGGTCGGCAGATTCCAGAATCTGACGTCCGCCGGGACCGGGGCCGAGGCGGAGGTCGGCATCGGGCGGAAGACCGTACCGGCGGCGAGCGCGCAGACGCCGAGGAGCAGGACGCCGGTGAGGACGCAGGTCGCCCGCAGGCCGCCCTTGCCGAGCAGGGCGAACGCCCCTCGGCCGAGCGCCGCGGCCGTCCCCGCGGCGACCACCAGGCCGCACAGGGCGAGCAACGGGACATTCGCGGTCGCGAACGCCGCCGCGAAGAAACCGGCCGTCGCGGTGACGGGCGTCAGCGCCACGGTGACGACGAGGAGGACGCCGCCGAATATGCGGCGGGCGAGCGGGGGAAGCGCGGGAAGCGGGGGAAGTCTCAGTGCCATGTCGCCGAGGCTAGGTACGCGCGGGTCACCCGGTCGTCGTGCGCCCGGACGACCGGCGTCCGGCGAAATCCGCTGGTCGGCGGGGTCCCGACCCCCGCCGCGCGGCGGGGGGCCCGACCGGGCGCGGCGGCTCAGATCTGTCTCGTACGGGGGGCGGGGCGGCGGATTCAGCCGGCTCCGGGGCGGGTCAGACCTGTCTCGTACGGGGGCGGGGGGCGGCGGATTCAGCCGGCTCCGGGGCGGGGCAGATCTGTCTCGTACGGGGGGCGGGGGTCGCGGATTCAGCCGGCTCCGGGGCGGACCAGACCCGTCTCGTACGCGGCGATCGTCGCCTGGACCCGGTCGCGTACGCCCAGCTTGCCGAGGACCACGGCGACATGGTCCTTGACGGTGGCCGGGCTGATGCCCAGGACGGCGGCGATCTCGGCGTTGGCCAGGCCGCGCGCCACGTGCCGCAGGACCTCGGTCTCGCGCGGGGTGAGGCGCGCCAGCCGCGCCGGGTCGGCGGGGACGGGCCCGGCGGCGTACCGCTCGATCAGCCGTCCGGTCACCGCGGGGTCGAGCAGGGCGGCCCCGCCGGCCACCACCCGCACGGCGTCCACGACCCGTTCCGGCTCGGCGTCCTTGAGCAGGAAGCCGACGGCCCCGGCGCGCAGCGCGGCGAACACGTACTCGTCGAGGTCGAAGCTGGTGAGCACGATGACACGGGTGGCGGGGGCGCCCGCGACGATCCGGGCCGTGGCGGCCAGACCGCCGGTGCCGGGCATCCTGATGTCCATCAGCGTGACGTCCGGGCGCAGTTCGAGGGCGAGCGCCACCGCCGACTCCCCGTCGTCGGCCTGGCCGACGACCGACAGGCCGGGCTCCGCGTCGACGATCGCCGCGATGCCCGCGCGTACGACCGCCTGGTCGTCGGCGACCGTCACCCTGATCGTGATGGGAACACCTCCGGCAGCCACACGCGCACCGCGTCGTCGTCGGTCCTGGTGAGCGTACCGCCCACCGCGTCGGCAACCGCCCGTACCCGGCGCAGGGCGCCGGGGCCGCCGGGCGGCGGCGCGGTGAGTTCGACACCCGCGTCCAGGCGCAGCACGGTGAGGGTCACGCCCTCGGCGAGCAGCAGCGCCGCGACCCGGTACGCGGCCACCCCCACGACGACGGTCACCGCCCGGTGCGGCCCCCGGTAGCGGACGGTCGCGCCGTACCGGCCCGCCAGCGCGGCGATCCCCGCCACCGTGGGCGGCGGAGTGCTCACGCCGTCCCGGCCGCGCAGGTCACGCAGGAGTTCGCGGAGCGCGCCCAGGGCCGCGCGCGCCTCGTCGAGAACGGTGTCGAGCCGTCCCGCGTCGGCCGCGTCCGCCACATTCGCCGCGTATTGCCGGGCGGTACGCAGCAGGCCCGCCGCGATCAGGCGGCGCTGGTCGCGTACGGCGGCGTCGGCGTCCCGTTCGAGCCGTTCCCGCCCCCGCGCCGCCACCGCCCCGCGCCGCTCCCGCCGCCGGGCGGTGGCCAGACCCAGCCACCACAGCGCGAACGACGGCACCGCCAGCAGCCCGGTCAGCGCCGCCCAGGCCGCCGTCCTGCTGCCGGTGATGCCGTCCGCGCTGGCCAGCGCGAGACCGCCGGTCACGGCCACCGCCACCGGCGCCATCAGCCCGCGCCGCACCGCCAGATACGCGCCCGCGCTGAAGACGAACGTCAGCTCGACCCACCAATAGACCAGGAAAATGTCACTGACCGGCGGCCGGGTCCACCCGGCCCTGTCGCACCCCCACCACAGCACCAGCGCCGACAGCACCGCCACCAGCCCCGCCCCCGGCGCCCGCGACCGCCACCCCAACGGCACCGCGTGCAGCCCGGACAGCACCACCACCGGCACGCTCGGCAGCAGCCCGCGAAACGAGTCGGGCACGTCGTCCGAGAGCAGGCTCGCGCCGAGCGACAGCGCGACGGCCAGGACGACCAGCGCCCAGTCGAGCGCGGTGGGTCCCCGCCACAGGGGGCGGCGGCGGTCGGGTGTCCCGCCGGGCGTCCGGCCGGACGCGGCTTGTGCGACCGGGAGTTCGGCCCGCACCGTCCAGCCGGGGCCGTCCGGACCGTAACGGAGCGTGCCCCCGGCGGCGGCCACGGTCGTCCGCAGACCGGCCAGGCCGTGGCCCGTGCCGAGGCGGGGTTCGAGCGCCGTGCCGCCGCTGTCGCCGACCGTGACCGTGACCACGCCGGGGGCGGCCTCGACGGCGATACGGATCGCCGAACCGCGGGCGTAGCGCGCCGCGTTGGTCAGGGCCTCGCGCACGACGCGGTACGCGAGGGCGGCGGTCGGCGCGGGGACCGCCGCGGCGGTGCACTCGTACTGGGCGCCGGCCTCGGCGGCGAGGGCCGCGACGGCGTCGAGGTCCGCCGCCCTTTCGTCCTCGTGGTCGGTGAGGACGTCGAGTTCCGCGATCGCCTGGCGGGCGGCGGTGCCCGCGTGGCGCAGCGCGGCCGCCGTGCGCTCGGGGTCGGCGAGGCGGTGCGCCGCCGCGGCGGAGACCACGATCGCCGTCAGGCGCTGGGCGGCCACGTCGTGCAACTCGACCGCGAGCCGGTCGCGTTCCGCGAGGGCCGCGAAGCGGGGGATCTGGGGTGCGCCGGTACGGTACGCGGCCAGGGCCGAGCGCTCGGCGCGCCTGCGTTTCCGCGAGCGGCCCAGTGCCCACGCGACGGCCGCGGCGCCTGCCGCCACGAGGGCGGTGCCCGCGACGTTCCACGGCCTCAGGCCGGCCGCGGCGGCGGTGGCGGTGGCCATCGCGACGGCGCCGGCCGCGGCGGCGGCGGCGAGGCCGGCGGTGCGGTGGCTGGCGAGCAGGTGCAGCGTCAGCAGCGCCGCGGTGGACGCGGCGACTCCTGCGACGGTTCCACCGTCCACCGCCCCTCACCCCCTTCCCGCACCCTAACGAACCCGCCTCCGCCCTTCGTTGTCCTGCTTCCTTTTCCCGCCCGCCCACCCGTGCGGGTGTTTTCTTCGTCTGCGGGTGCCGCTTGTGCCTGGGTCGGTGCCGGGCCGGGGCACCTCCTCGAAATCCGTATCACCTGGCCTTCGCGAATCCGGTACCCGGCCGTCAACGTATTTCTGCGGGGGCACCCCGGCCCGTCCCCTCCTCGCTCGTCGGCGTCCGCCTGCCGGTGGGGGTGGCCGGGAGGGGGGTGGGTGGGTTCGGGTGCGTCGGCGTCCGCCTGCCGGTGGGGGTGGCCGGGAGGGGGTGGGTGGGGCCGGGTACGTCGGCGGCTGACGGTCCGCTGTGGTGGTGGTGGAGGGGGTGGGTGGGAGCCCGGGTCCTGCGCGCCCGACTGTCCGGCGGGGTGGGCAGGGGTGGTGTTGGGTGCTTGGGGGAGGGCCGAGGTCTTGCGGCTTGCTGGGAGGGGGCACCGGCGCAGGGCGGCCCGCCGAAAAAGGCCCCCTAACCTCCCCGGCAACCCCCACCGGACCGTCGGACGCCGACGTACCGGGAGGGGACGGGCCGGGGCGCCCCCGCAGAAATGCGGTGACAAGAAGGGTGCCGGATACGCGGGGCCAGGTAGCCGCATTTCGAGGAGGTGCCCCGGACCGGCACCGACCCAGGCACAAGCGGCACCCGCAGACGACAAAACACCCGCACGGGTGGGCGGGCGGGCAAAGACAAAGGGCAAGAGGGCTAGCGGCCAGGCGGGCGGCAGGCGAGCACGGGACGCTGTCCCTCGTCTACGACCGGGTCCGCTGAGGTGCCGCGTGCTACGCCACCAGCATCGCGCGGATGCGGGAGGAGCGGACCTGTCCGAGGAGGCGCAGCGCGCGCGAGCGCGCCGCCTGGGCCTCCTCGGGCTGGCCGGACGCGGCCAGATTGAGGGCGAGTTCGGCCTCGTACAGGGCGATGTTCCGGGTGAAGTGCGGGTCCTGGAGGCGCACGGCCTCGCGGGCGGCGGCAGCGGCGCGGGAGTGGGCGCCGAGGGCGGACCATGCCTGGGCGGCGAGGCCGGAGAGTTCGGCTTCGCCGAAGAACGTCATCCAGGCGGGGTCGGCGTCGCGCGGGCCGGAGGCGAAGAGGGAGTGGGCGCGGGAGAGGGCGAGTTCGCAGCCGCGCCGGTCGCCGAGCCCGGCGCGTCCCCCGGCCTCGCGCAGGGCGAGCAGGGAGAGCAGCCGGGGGGAGCCGAAGAAGCGGGCGAGGAGCTGGGCGGCCTGGGCGGCGCGGACGGCCTCGCGGGGGCGCCCGGCGTCGCGGGCGAGGAAGGCGGTGTTGCAGAAGGCGTGGGCCTCCAAGGCGGAGTCCCCGGCCATCCGGGCGGTGGCCAGCGCCTCGGCGTAGTACGAGCGGGCCTCGGTGAGCCGCCCGGAGTCGTGGGCCAACCAGCCGACGGAGATGGCCAGTTCACCGGCGCCGGAGGCGAGCCCGGCGGCGACGGCGGGCCCGTGGCTGCTCTCGTCCAGGAGCCGGTAGGCCGTGCGCAGGGCGTCCCCGGCGTCGTCGTAGAGGCCGTCGGCGCCGTGCCGGTCGTCGTGCAGCCGGATCTGCCGGACGGACTCGTGGACGGCGCGTACCTCGGAGGAACCGGCGCGGCCGGTCGTACGGCCTCGGTCCCGGCCGCCCTGCGCGGGCACCAGCGTGCTGGCGAGGGCGGCGGAGCCGCCGGTCATGAATGCGCGACGCAGCACGTCGCTCTCCTCGTACGTCGGATCGGGAAGGCCGGCGGAAGCCGTGGGGCCGGTAGGGCCGGTGGGGCTGGTAGGGCTGGTGGGGCCGGTGGGGGAGGGCAGGACGGAGAGGGCGGGCGGACCGGCGGCGGCGCCGGACTCGGGGGAGCGGCGGGCGCGGCCCCGTACCGCCCGGCGGGGCGCGAAGCCCATGTCCGCCGAGGTCAGGTCGGGGAACAGATGGCGGAAGACCCGCTGGTAGGCGTAGTTGGGGCAGCGGATCTCCCCGCTCTCCAGCCGCCCGATGTACCGCGCGTCGCAGCTCACGTGCTCGCCGATCTCGCGGGCGGCGCGCCGTACCGCCGCCGCGAATTCGCCCGGCGACCGGTCGCCGCGCAACTGACGGAAGGCGGTGTTGGGCGTGTACGGGGAAGCGGACGCGGCGGCGGACGACCCGGTGGCGCGGGGGAGAGGGGGCAGGGGGAACGACGTCATGACGGACTCCCGGACGGACGGTGCCGCTCGGCGGCGGGGACGACCGTACCGGGGAATCGTGCCCGCGAAATACTCAATTTGCCTACAAAACGGATATCTCACGCGCTATCCGCCATGAAACGCCACCCCTTACGGCGTCATTCACGCGTAGCCGTTGACGCCGGGGCGCGTTGATACGGGTGTGGTGCCGATCCCATCGTGAGCGTGAGGAGAGTTGCCTTGTTGGACACCAGCGGGTCACACACGTCGGGTCCGAGCACGGAGAGCAGCCAACTGCCGCCGCCGTGCGACCTGGTCACCGTGCCGACCAGGCAGGGTCTGGAAGCGGTCGACATCCTGCGGCTGAGCAGCGGAGTCGGTCCCGTACTGCACGACAACTCCGGGCACAGCCTCGGCTTCCTCGTCCCGCCCGGCACCGCGGACTGCTGGGACGTCCCCGGCAGCTCGTGTACCAGCACCGACGGCCGCGGTCTGGTCATCGGTGACGAGCCGCCCGTCGAGGACACCGGCTGGCTGGTGCCGCCGCACACCGACACGGTCGTCACCGACCCGGCCGTACTGCGCGCGGCCCTCGGCATGGCGGCCCGCACCATCGAGCTGGCCGACGGCTTCTGCCCCTCCGCGGACCACCACCGCCCGGCCGAGTCGGCCCTGCGGACCGCGGACGCGACCCCGGGGTACCGCTAGGGCCTGTCCAGCGGATCACGCACGGCCCCTCCGGCCTCCCCGCCCCTGACCCGCCCGGCCGCCGGCCGTCCCCGATAATCGGGGGATGGCAGGCAAGCGGCAGAGCGGCGGCAGGGCGCGTACCCCGGACACGGTCGAGGCACAGGTGGGCGGCGGACTCGCCGCGCTCGTGCCCGACCGGGCGCGCCCCGGCGGCTGGACGCTGCTGATCGACGGCGCCCCGCAGTCGCATGTGGACCTCGCGGACCCCGCGCACCTGGACTTCTCCTACCAGCGCAGGCTCGGCCACCTGATCGACCTGGCCGCGCCGCCCGGCCGCCCGTTGCAGGTCCTGCACCTGGGCGGGGGCGCCCTCACGCTGGCCCGCTACACCGCGCACACCCGGCCGCGCTCCACCCAGCAGGTCGTGGAACTGGACACCGCGCTGGTCGAGTTGGTCCGCGCCGAACTGCCCTGGGACCGCGGCTGGCGGATCAAGGTACGCGGCGGCGACGCCCGCGCGGGACTGGCCAAACTGCCCGACGGCTGGGCCGACCTGGTCATCGCCGACGTCTTCGGCGGCGCCCGCACCCCCGCCCACCTCACCAGCGCCGAATTCCTCACCGAGGTCCGCCGGGTGCTGCGGCCCGACGGGCACTACGCCGCCAACCTCGCCGACGGCGGGCGGCTGGACTTCCTGCGCGCGCAGATCGCCACCGTACGGGCCGCCTTCGCCGAGGTCTGCCTGGCCGCGGACCCCGCCGTGCTGCGCGGCAAGAGATTCGGCAATCTCATCCTCTACGCCGCCGACCACCCGCTGCCGGTCGCCGAACTGACCCGCAGGGTCGCCACCGACCCGCACCCCGGCCGGGTCGAACACGGCCGCGAGCTGGCGGACTTCGCGGGCGGCGCGCCCGTCGTCACGGACGCCACGGCCGCCGACTCCCCGGCGCCACCGCCCGGCGTCTTCACGTAAGCCCGCGGCCTGCCCCGTAGCGGCGGGCCGGGCGTCAGTCCTCGAAGGCCTGGACCGTCGGCGCGTGGCCGTTCCAGGTGCAGAAGACGGAGGACGAGCCGCTGCCGGAGGTCTCGGTGAAGGTCACCCGCAGCCAGCCGTCCTGCGTCCAGACCTGCATCTGCCAGCCCGGATTGGGCGTCGCGGAGACCAGCGACGCCGAGTCGGGGCCCAGGTCGAGGGCGACCCGGCCGCCCTCCACGGTGTAGCTGTGCACATGGCCGGTGTCGCCGCTCGCCGTGGCGGTCGCCTTCGGTGTGCCCGGCGGCGTCTTCGGCGGCACCTTGGCCTTGCCGGTGACCGGGGGCGGGGCTGTCGCCCTGGTGTGCGTGGCGGTCGGCGTCGCGGGCGGCGTCGGCTTCGGGCGGTGCGTGGAGGACACGACCGGCGGGTCCCCGTCCGAGATCGGCAGGGCGCGCGGCGGGTCGTACGCCGTGCGCAGCACCGAGTGCACGCCGAACCACGACAAGGTCACGGCCGCCGCGGTCGCCAGCGCCCAGGCGCCGACATGGAACAGTCCTCTGTGCACGCGCGCCATACTGCCGCACCCGCCCGCCGCCCGGAACACGTACCGGAACGCCCGGCTCAGCGTCCGCCTCAACGCCCGGCTCAGCGTCCGGCTCAACACCGGATTCGGCACCGTGCCCAGCGGCTGGCCGAAGCACCGCCGTCCGCGAGGCCGCCCGCCCCGCCGCGCGTCCGATGCGCCCCTTTACGCACCCCCGTCCGCACCCCGTACGCACCTCGGATCGTCGGGCGGGCCGGTGCCCGGTCCCCCGGATGGGCTAGGTTGCGGCGCATGGCAAGTGTGCTCGTGGTCGAGGACGACCAGTTCGTGCGGTCCGCCCTCATTCGGCACCTCACCGAGGCGTCCCACACGGTACGCAGCGTGGGGACGGCTCTTGAGGCGTTGCGGGAGGTCGCGCAGGTCGGCTTCGACGTGGTCATCCTCGACCTCGGACTGCCCGACCTCGACGGGTCCGAGGCGCTGAAGATGCTGCGCGGCCTCAGCGACGTACCGGTGATCATCGCGACCGCGCGGGACGACGAGGCCGAGGTCGTACGGCTGCTCAACGCCGGGGCCGACGACTACCTGATCAAGCCGTTCTCCGTCGAGCACCTGTCGGCGCGGCTCTCCGCCGTCCTGCGGCGCGCCCGCAGCCGGTCCGCCGCGCCCACCGCGGACGCCCTGATCCACGTCGGCGGCCTGCACATCGACGTACGCCGCCGACAAGCGGTCCTGGACGGCGCCGTCCTCGACCTGACCCGCCGCGAATTCGACCTGCTGGCCTTCCTCGCCGCCCGGCCCGGCGTCGTCGTCGCCCGCCGCGAACTGCTCGCCGAGGTCTGGCAGCAGTCGTACGGCGACGACCAGACCATCGACGTCCACCTGTCGTGGCTGCGCCGCAAGCTCGGCGAGACCGCGGCCAGTCCGCGCTATCTGCACACCCTGCGCGGCGTCGGCGTCAAACTCGAACCGCCCGCCGCCCTGCCGCCCACCGCGATACCGGCCGCCCCCGCGGCGCCGCCGTCATGAGATGGGCGCTGATCAAGGTGAGCCTGGCGGTGACGGCGATGGTCGTCATCGCCTTCGCCGTACCGCTCGGCCTGGTCGTCAAGGAACTGGCCCGCGACCGCGCGCTCACCAACGCCGAACGCCAGGCCGCCGCGATCGGCCCCGCCCTGGCCATCACCACCGACCGGGGTGAGCTGGAACGCGCCATCGCCAGCACCCAGGCGGGCGCCGAGTCCCGGATCGCGCTGCGCATACCGGCCACCGCGCAGTCCCCGGCCGTCGGCATCGGCACCCCGCACGCCACCGACGCCGCGCTGCACACCGCCTCGGCGTACGGCGAGGCCGCGACCGTACGCGTCCCCGGCGGATACGCGCTGCTCCAGCCGACCGCCGTCAGCTCGGGGACGGTCGCGGTCGTCGAGGTGTTCGTGCCCGACGACGACATCAACCGCGGTGTCCCCACCGCCTGGCTGGTGCTGGCCGCCGTCGGAATCGGCCTGATCGTCGGCTCGGTCGCCATCGCCGACCGGCTCGGCACCCGCATGGTCCGCCCCGCCGTCCGGCTCGCGGGCGCCGCGCAGCGCCTCGGCGAAGGCGACCTGGCGGTACGGGTTCCCGAGGCCGGTCCCAGCGAACTGCGGTCCGCCGCCGCCGCGTTCAACGCCATGGCCGACCAGGTGGTCGAACTCCTCGCCAGCGAGAGGGAGTTGGCGGCCGATCTGTCGCACCGGCTGCGCACCCCGCTCACCGTGCTGCGGCTCAACACCGCGTCCCTCGGCGAGGGTCCGGCCGCCGACCAGACCCGCGCGGCCGTCGCCCAGCTCGAACGCGAGGTCGACCAGATCATCCGCGCCGCCCGCGAACAGCGCGGCGCCCACACCGCGACCGGCGCCGCCGGGTGCGACGCCGCCGAGGTCATCCGCGAACGGATGGCCTTCTGGTCCGCGCTCGCCGAGGACGAGGGCCGCGAGGTCCGCTCCGCGGGGGCCGACCGGCCGGTACGGGTCCCCGTCGCCCGCGCCGAACTGGCCGCCGCCCTCGACGCCATGCTCGGCAACGTCTTCCGCCACACCCCGGAGGGCACCGCCTTCGCCGTCGACGTCCACCGCGGCGACGACGCCGTCATCGTCCTCGTCTCCGACGCCGGACCCGGCGTCGCCGACCCGGCCGCCGCCCTGCGCCGCGGCCACGGCGCGGGCGGCCAGGGCTCCACCGGCCTCGGCCTCGACATCGTCCGCCGCGTCGCCGAATCCACCGGCGGCGACCTCGCCGTCGGCCGCAGCGTCCTCGGCGGCGCCGAGATCCGCCTCTGGCTCGCCCTCTCCCCCCACACCACCACCCCCCACCCCACCCACCGCCGCACCCCCCTCAACCGCCACCGCTGAGCCCGCAGCGCGCCCGGCGCGTGTGCCGGAAGCCAGGATTCAGCCCGTCCGGCGTCTGTGGGGGCACCTCCCCGCGCTGGCTGGGGGCGACGAGCCCCGCCGGCGATGAGGCCCCACCTTTAACGGCTCCCTTGCGCCGCCTTAAGCGCGCCATAAGAACCCCGTCCGCAGCCCGGACCAGCCAATTTGTCCCCTCTCCGCGCGCTAGCGTGCCAACGCGTCCCCCTCCCCCCACCCCCAAGAGGCAGGCTCGAACATGGCAACAACGCACCGCCGTCGCCCCAGCCGGAAGGTCCAACTGATAGGCGGCCTCACCGCCGTCGCCGCCGTAGCCGGAGGCGCCTTCGCACTGGCGGGATCGGCGAGTGCCGCGTCGGTCGGGGCGGTGTACTCCAAGACCAGCGGGTGGGACGGCGGTTACACCGGCCAGTACGAGATCACGAACTCCGCGAGCAGCGCCCTCACCGGCTGGACGCTGAAGTTCGACCTGCCTGCGGGAACGAAGATCAGCTCGCTGTGGAACGGCAGTTACCAGGTGTCGGGCCAGACGGTCACCGTCACCGCGGAGAGCTGGAACGGCACGATCGCCCCCGGCGGCAAAGTCGACGTCGGCTTCGTGACGAGCGCGTCCGGCGCGGCGGGCGACCCCGTCAACTGCCTGATCAACAACGCGAAGTGCTCGGTCTCCGACGGCCCCACGCAGACCCCGACGGGCCACCCGACGCAGACCGCGACCCCCACGGCGACCCCGACCCAGAAGCCCACGCAGACCCCCACCCAGAGCCCGACGCCCACCGCCACCCCGACCTCGGGCGGCGGCGGCACCACGGCGTCCAGCGGCTTCGCCCCCTACGTCGACACCTCTCTCTACCCGGCGTACGACCTCGTCGCCGCGTCGAAGGCCAACGGCGTCAAGGAGTTCAACCTCGCCTTCCTCGTGTCCGGCGGCGGCTGCGTCCCCAAGTGGGGCGGCGTCACCGACCTGGGCGGTGACGCGGTGGCCGCGCAGATCGGCGCGCTGCGGGCGGCCGGCGGCGACGTACGCGTATCGTTCGGCGGCGCCAACGGTACGGAGCTGGCCTCGGCGTGCTCCTCGGCGTCGGACCTGGCGGCGGCGTACGGCAAGGCCATCGACCAGTTCAAGCTCACGAAGGTCGACTTCGACGTGGAGGGCGGCGCGCTGCCGGACACCGCGGCCAACACCCGCCGCGCGCAGGCCATCGCCCAACTCCAGAAGAGCCACAGCGGACTCGAGGTCTCGTACACGCTGCCCGCGATGCCGACCGGGCTCACGCAGGACGGCATCAATCTGCTGAGCAACGCCAAGAGCAACGGGGTGGACATCCACGCCGTCAACATCATGGCGATGGACTACGGTTCCTCGTTCAGCGGCGACATGGGCCAGTACGCGATCGACGGCGCGACCGCCACGCAGGCGCAGGTCAAGAGCGTGCTCGGGATCTCCGACGCCGCCGCGTGGAAGAAGATCGCGGTGACGCCGATGATCGGCGTCAACGACGTCGCCACCGAGATCTTCACCGTCGAGGACGCCACGCAGTTGGTGACCTTCGCCAAGTCCAAGGGCCTGGCGTGGCTGTCGATGTGGTCCGCGACCCGCGACAAGCAGTGCGCGGGCGGCGCGCAGAGCTGGGCCGACGCCTCGTGCAGCTCGATCGTGCAGAGCGCGGGCGCCTTCTCCAAGGCGTTCGCCGCGTACACCGGCTGACGGCACGTCACCTGTGAACGCCCCCTGAACCGTGCCTCTCCCACCCCCACGGGAGAGGAGCGCGGAGCGGTACGGACAGCACCCTCGAGCTGTCCGTACCGCTCCTTTTCCGTTCCCTCAGGAAGCCCCGTCCTCCTCCGCGACTCCCTGAAGGACGTTCTCGCGGGCGACGGCCGCGTACCAGTGGGCGCTCTGCTTGGGGATGCGGCGCTGTGTGCCGAAGTCGACGTAGACCGCGCCGAACCGCTTGCTGTAGCCGTACGCCCACTCGAAGTTGTCCATCAGCGACCACAGGAAGTAGCCGCGTACGTCCACGCCGTCGGCGATCGTGCGGTGGATCGCCGCCAGGTGGCTGCGCAGATACGCGATCCGCTCCGGGTCGTTGACCGTGCCCTCGGGCGAGATGTAGTCGTCGTAGGCGGCGCCGTTCTCGGTGACCATCATCGGCAGCCCCGGGTGCTCGCGCGCCACCCGGTGGATCAGGTCGTACAGACCGGTGGCGTCCACCGCCCAGCGCATCGCGGTGGTCTCGCCGGGCGGCAGGTGGAAGGCGACGTGCTCGGAGCCGGGCCACGGCGAGTGGTCGCTGGCGCCGTGCCCGTCGTTGCGGGGCACGTCGGGTCCGTCGGCGCGCTGCTTGCCGTCCGAAACCAGCGTCGGCGTGTAGTAGTTGATGCCCAGCAGGTCGATCGGCCGGGAGATCTCCGCGAGGTCGCCCTCCCGTACCAGCGACTCCCAGTCCACCAAGTGGGCGGTGTCCGCGAGGAGATCGGCCGGGTAGTCGCCGCCGAGGATCGGGCCGAGGAAGACCCGGTTGCCGACCGCGTCGATCCGGCGGGCCGCGTCGAGGTCGCCCGGTGAGGTGGTCAGCGGGCGGATCTGGTGCAGATTGAGGGTGATCGAGGTCTGCGCGGCGGCGGGCAGCGCGGAGCGCAGGGCCCCGATCGCCTTGCCGTGCGCGAGGTTGAGGTGGTGGACGGCCCGCAGCGCCGACTCCGGCTCGGTGCGGCCCGGCGCGTGCACGCCGGAGCCGTAGCCGAGGAAGGCCGAGCACCAGGGCTCGTTGAGGGTCGTCCAGTACGGCACCCGGTCGCCGATCGCGCCGGCCACCAGCGCCGCGTAGTCGGCGAACCGCTCGGCGGTGTCCCGTACCGTCCAGCCGCCGACGTCCTCCAGATCCTGCGGGAGGTCCCAGTGGTAGAGGGTGGCCACCGGCGTGATGCCGCGGTCGAGCAGCTCGTCGGTGAGCGAGCGGTAGAAGTCGAGGCCGCGCTGGACGGCCGGGCCGCGCCCGGTCGGCTGCACGCGCGACCAGGAGACGGAGAACCGGTACGCGCCCAGGCCCAGGTCGGACATGAGCGCGACGTCGTCGCGGAAGCGGTGGTAGTGGTCGGCCGCGATGTCACCCGTGTCCCCGTTGTGGACGCGGCCGGGCGTGTGGCTGAAGGTGTCCCAGATCGAAGGGGTGCGGCCGTCCTCGGCCGCGGCGCCCTCGATCTGGTAGGCGGCGGTGGCCGCCCCCCAGACGAAGCCGGGGGGAAAGCGGAGCGAGGCCGAGACATTGGCGCTCTCGGCGCTCTCGGAGCGGACAGCGGTCATAACGGGGGACTCCAGGGGAATCAGGGGTAAGCGGGGGAGGGGGCCAACAGGACGCTGCTCAGGGGGAGTTCAGGGGAGGCACGGGGGAGTTCACGAAGGGTTCAGCTCTTGACGGCACCTGCCGTGATGCCGCCGACGATGTGCTTGCCGAGGACCGCGAAGACCAGCAGCAGCGGCAGCGTGGCGACCAGCGCGCCCGTCACCACGATCGAGTGGTCGATGGTGTGGTCACCGGAACCCAGACCGGCCAGCGCGACCTGAACCGTCGGGTTCTGCTGGTTGAGCGCGATGAACGGCCAGAAGAAGTCGTTCCACGACTGCACGAACACCAGCATTCCCAGCACGGCCATCGCGGGCCGCGCCACCGGGAACACCACGTGCCAGATGATCCGCAGGCTGTGCGCGCCGTCCACCCGCGCCGCCTCGACCAGTTCGATCGGCAGCGCCTCGGACAGGAACTGCCGCATGAAGAACACGCCGAAGGCGGCCACCAGCGACGGCAGGATGACGGACTGGATGTGCCCGACCCAGCCCAGGTTGGTGATGATCTGGTAGAGCGGGATCACGCTGAGCTGCGGCGGGATCGTCATCGTCGCGACCACCAGCATCAGCAGCGCGTTACGGCCGCGGAACTGGAGCTTGGCGAAGGCGAATCCGGCGAGCGTCGCGAACATCACTGTGCTGAACGACACGAAGCCCGCCACGATCGTGGAGTTGATCAGCGCTTTGCCCATGTCGACCTGGTCCCACACGATGTGCAGGTTGTCGATCAGATGGCTGCCGGGCAGCAGCGGCATCGGCGGCGTGACGATCTCGGCGTCCGTGCGCGACGCCGCCACCACCGTCCAGTACAGCGGGAACAGCGAGATCAGCGCCGCGACGACGAGAATCACGTACGCGACCGGGCCCGCGTGCTCCTGCTTGCCCGCCCCGCTCCTGCGCAGGAACCGGCGACGCGGGGGCTTGGGCGGCGGTACGGCGGCGGACCGCCGCGACGGCGCGGCCCCGAACGCTTGCGTTTCGGTTGTCTGTGCCATGAGGTCAGCCCCCGAGCTTCCGGCGGTTGGCCCGCACGATCAACAGTTGGACGGCGCCGATGAGCAGCAGGATCAGCAGCATCACCCAGGCCACGGCGGAGGCCTGGCCCAGCGCGCCGGTCGCCCAGCCCTTCTCGTACATGTAGAGGCTCAGCGTCTGGTACTGATGCGCGGAGCCGCCGCTGACGCCGACTCCGCCGCCGTAGATCAGCGGCTCACCGAAGAGCTGTGTGGCGCCGATCGTCGAGACCACGATGGTGAAGAGAATCGTCGGCCGGATCGAGGGGATCGTGACGCTGATGAACTGCCGCCAGCGCGAGGCCCCGTCGAGCGCCGCCGCCTCGTACAGGTCGGACGGCACGGCCTGCATCGCGGCCAGGTAGATCAGCGCGTTGTAGCCGGTCCAGCGCCAGGTCACGATCGCCGAAATGGCGATCTGCGCGGGCCACTTGGACGACTGCCAGTCGAGGTTGTGCACCCCGAAGTGGGCGAGGATCTGGTTGACCATCCCGTAGTCGGGATTGAAGAGCTGGACGAAGACCAGCGACGCCGCCGCGATCGAGGTGGCGTACGGCGCGAGCACCGCGACCCGGAAGAAGCCGCGCGCCCTGAGCTTGAAGTTCAGCAGGTGCGCGAGGCCGAGCGCCATCAGGAGCTGCGGCACGGTCGAGATCACCGCGAGCGAGAAGGTGTTGCGCAGCGCGTTCCAGAAGAACTCGCTGTCCCACAGGCGGGTGTAGTTCCGGAAACCGACCCAACTGGCGTCGCCGCCGAGCTGCACCTGGTTGAAGGAGAGGTAGCCGGTGTAGATCAGCGGAAAGAGGCCGAAGGCCGCGAAGCAGATGAAGAACGGGGCGATGTACGCGTACGGCGACGCCTTGGTGTCCAGCCGGTACAGCCTGGAACGCCAGCCCGGGGGGCGGTGGGCGCCCTTGCCGGGCGAGCGGGGGGCGGCGGGCCGGGACGACGGAGGACTGCCGTCGGACGTCGCCCTGACGGAGGTGGCCACGAGTGGCGTCCTTCCCGTAGGGGTTCGGGCGAGGGTTGTGCGGTGACTGGAGGAGGGCCGCGGTCGTCCGGGGTGGTCCGGCCGCGGATGCGGGGGCGGTACGAGGTGCGGGGAGACGAGGTGCGGGCCGCCCGGCAGGTGGGAGACACTGCCGGGCGGCCCCGTCCGCGCTACTGGTCGATCTTGTCCTTGACCAGCGCCTTCACGTTCGACCACGCCTTTTCGGCCGAGGTGCCGTGCTGCTCCATGTCGAGGATTCCGTTGTCGGTGATGAAGGTCTTCACCTGACCGTCGTACTGGCCGATGGGCGCGGGCTGGATGCTCTCCGCGGTGGCCGAGTAGATCTTGCCGACGGGGGTGTCACCGAAGTACGGGTTCGTCGCGTTCTGCACGGCCGGGTCGGCGAGACCCGCCTTGGTCGACGGGATGTTGCCGTTCTTCGCGAAGACCTTCGCCTGCTGGGCGGGCGCGGTCAGCCAGGCGGCCAGCGCGGTCGCCTCCGCTATGTGCTTGCCGGCCTTGGGCACCGACAGGAACGAACCGCCCCAGTTGCCGGCCTGCGGCGGCGCGGCGATGTCCCACTTGCCCTGGTTGGCGGGGCCGGCCGAGTCCTTGATGATGCCGATCATCCAGCTCGGGCAGGCCACGGTCGCGAACTTGGAGTTCTTGAACGCCGCGTTCCAGGTGTTGGCGTCGAACTGCCGCAGCTTGTCGGTCAGTCCGTCCTTGACGGCCTCGGTCGCCAGGTCCCACGCCGTCTTCACACCGGGGCTGGTGTCGTAGATCAGCTTGCCGGACGCGTCGGAGTACTGCGTGGTCTGGCTGGAGACCACCGCGTTGAACAGGCCGCTGCCGGAGTCGGTGAAGGCCACACCCGAGGGCGCATTCGCCTTGAACTCCTTGCCGACGGCCAGGAACTTCGACCAGTCACCGGCCCACTTGGCCGCGACCGCCTCGCGGTCGTCGGGCAGACCCGCGGCCTTGAAGAGGTCCTTGCGGTAGCAGACCGCCATCGGGCCGATGTCGGTGCCCAGGCCGATCACCGAACCGTCGGTGGTGGTGGCCTGCTTCTCCTTGTAGTCCAGCCAGTCGCCGACGTTGACGCCCTTGGCCTTGCCCAGGTCCACGAACTTCGACGCCAGCGTCGGGCCGGTGGCCTCGGCGATGTAGCCGATCTCGATGGCCTGGATGTCGGAGAGGCCGCTGCCCTGGGAGAGGTGGAGCTTCAGGGCGTCCCAGTACTGCTGCCCGTCGGCGACGTTGTCCTCGACGATCGTGATGTTGGGGTGCAGCTTGTGGTACTCGGAGAAGAGGGCCGCGCCCGTCTTGTCGTCGTAGCCGAACGATCCGAAGTCACCGACGTGCAGCGTGATCTTCTCGGTCGAGGAGGCGGTGCTCCCGTTGCCCGAGTCCTTGCTCTTGCTGTCGCTGCTGCATCCGGTGATCAGGGTCGCGCAGGTCGCGAGACCCGCGACCGCGATGACTGCGGCCTTGCGGGTTCTGCCGGAAGTGCGCATTCCACTCTCCTTGTCAGGGTGGGTCTGGCGTGCGGTGGTGCGAGTGAGGGTGTGGGAGCGCTCCCACTAAGCTTGCCGGAACAATCCGGCCTCGGAGGGGTCAGTGTCAAGATGTGAAGTCGATTTCGTTGCCGGAACGTGTCCGGACCGGACCGATGGTCACTTCTTGAACGGATCGGACGCCGCGGGGCGGGTACGGTGAACACAGCGTGGGAGCGCTCTCAAGAGATCCTGCTGTCCAGAGCGGGCCGGGCGCTAAGGTGGCGCGACAGTGGAGCACAGGAGGCGGAAGTGGCCATGAACGGGCGGCACAGCGGACGGCCCACCCTGGAAGAGGTGGCTGTACGCGCCGGGGTGGGACGCGGCACGGTCTCGCGCGTCATCAACGGGTCGCCGCGGGTCAGCGACCGCGCGAAGGCCGCGGTCGAGGCCGCCATCGCCGAACTGGGGTACGTGCCCAACCGCGCGGCCCGCGCGCTGGCCGGAAATCGCACCGACGCGATCGCTCTGGTCATCCCCGAGCCGGAGACGCGGCTCTTCGCCGAGCCGTACTTCTCCGACATCATCCGGGGGATCGGGGCGGAGCTGGCCGACACCGACATGCAGCTCCTGCTCACGCTGATCCGTACGCCCAAGGAGCGGGCCCGTTTCGGCCAGTACCTGGCCGCGCACCGCGTGGACGGCGTCCTGCTGGTCTCCGTCCACGAGGACGATCCGCTGCCCGACCTTCTCGAACAGCTCGACATGCCCGCCGTTCTGAACGGGCGGCGCAGTGACCTGGAATCCGTCTCGTACGTGGACGCCGACAACGTCGGCGGCGCGCGTGCCGCCGTCGCCCACCTCTTCGCCCGCGGGCGGCGGGCCGTCGCGACGATCACCGGGCCGCCGGACATGTACGTGGCCCGCTGTCGCCTCGACGGGTATCGGCAGGCCGTGGAGGCGGCGGGGATTTCCGCCGGGGGTTCCTCGGGGGGCTCCTCGGGCTCGGAGCTCGTCGCCCGGGGCGACTTCACCGAGGAGGGCGGGCGGCGGGCCATGCGCGAGCTGCTCGCGCGGCGGCCGGACATCGACGCCGTTTTCGCCGCCTCCGACCTCATGGCGGCCGGCGCGCGGCAGGTGCTGCGCGAGTCGGGGCGGATTGTGCCGACCGATGTCGCGCTCGTCGGTTTCGAGGACTCGGCCATCGCGCGCCACATGGATCCGGCGCTCACCAGTGTTCGGCAGCCGACGGAGGAGATGGGGCGCACGATGGCGCGGGTGCTTCTGGAGGAGATCGCTGAGCGGGATTCGGTGCGACGCCATGTCGTTCTGGCCACTGAGCTCATTCAACGCGACTCTGTTTAGGGCTCGTTGTCTTGTCTTGCCCGCCCGCCCACCCGTGCGGGTGTTTTCTTCGTCTGCGGGTGCCGCTTGTGCCTGGTCGGTGCCGGTCCGGGGCACCTCCTCGAAATGCGGCTACCTGGCCTTTGCTTATTCGGCACCCTTCTTGTCACCGCATTTCTGCGGGGGCACCCCGGCCCGTCCCCTCCCGGTCCGTCGGCGTCCGACGGTCCGGTTGGGGTTGCCGGGGAGGGTAGGGGGTTCTTTCGGCGGGCCGCCCTGCGCCGGTGCCCCTCCCGGTGAGTCGGAATGCTCGGGCCCTTCCTCCAAGAGCCCAACGAAGCCCCTGCCACCCCCCCCACTCCCCAGCACCCGCACCCCCGCCCACTCCGGCTGGACGTCGGTGGCTCGGGTCCCGGGCTCCCACCCACCCCCTGCGCCCACCCCGCCGGAGGGTCGGCGCCGCAGTGCCCACCCCCCGCCCACCCCCCTCCACCCACCCCGCCGGGAGGCCGGGTGGCGCAGGGCCCGCACCCCCTCCCACCCCCTCCCCCCCCAGCCACAGCGGACAGGCGGGCGCCGGCGGACCGGAGGGGACGGTGCGGGGTGCCCCCGCAGGGGGACGAACGGAAAGGGGCTGGACGTTTTCGAAGTGGGTGCACGTTCGTCGCCCGAGGAGGTGCCCCGGGCCGGGACCGACCAGGCACAAGCGGCACCCGCAGACGAAGAAAGCACCCGCACGGGTGGGCGGGTGGGAAAGACAGGACGGAGGAAGAACAGGACGTGAAGAAGCGGACCGCGGTTTACGGGGAAGTGGCGACAGAGCTGGCGCTGAGAAGTGACGCGGAACTGCGCGAGCTCGTGGAAAGGGGGGAACCCCTCGGAGAAGGCATCGGCGGACAGACCTCAAAGGTGCTCCTCGCGGGAACCCCCGTCTTCGTGAAGGAGATCCGCCTCACCGACCTCGAAAGGCGCCCGGAGAACACCCACTCGACGGCGAACGTCTTCGACCTCCCGGCGTTCTGCCACTACGGCATCGCCACCCCCGGCTTCGGCGCCTGGCGCGAACTGGCCGTCCATGCCATGACGACGAACTGGGTCCTGGCGGGAGAGCACGACGGCTTCCCCATGACGTATCACTGGCGGGTGCTGCCGAGCACGAGAAGGCCCCTGCCGAAGGAGCTGGCCGACGTGGAGGCGGCGGTGGCGTACTGGGGCGGCAGCCCCGGAATGAGGCGCCGCATCGAGGGTGTGCGGGACGCGACGGCGAGCGCGGTGGTCTTCATGGAGTACATCCCGCAGAATTTGCAGAATTGGCTGCGGAACCGTCTCGCGGAGGCGGACGAGGCGACGACGGAACGCGTCTGCGAGTGGATCGAGCGCGAGCTGCTGGACGGCGCGGATTTCATGAACGACCGCGAACTGCTGCATTTCGACGCGCACTTCGAGAATATCCTGACCGACGGCCACCGCCTGTACTTCGCGGATTACGGCCTGGCGGTGTCGACCAGGTTCGAACTGTCGTCGGCGGAGGCCGAGTTCTACGAGCGGCACCGGACGTACGACCGCGATTACATCCGTACGCACTTGGTGCGCTGGCTGGAGCGCAATACGGGGAAGGTCCCGGCGCCGGTGCTGGCCCGGCACGGGCAGTTGGCCGAGGAGATGGGGGAGTGGCACAGGGCGTTGCAGACGGAGAGCAGGGAGACGCCGTATCCGGTTCAGTCGGCGGGCCGCCATCTGACGCGGTAGTCGACGCCGTCGGGGCGGTAGCGGGGGCCGGGGGTGGAGCGCCACTGGGCGGTCAGGACGCGCGGCTCGGCGGGGGTGTCGCGGTGGGGGAGGAGCAGCGCGGTGAGTTCGTCGTAACGGGCGTCGACGCCGCCCGTGCCGGGGTGGGTGTCGGGCTCGGCCGTACCGGCCTCGTAGCGGGCGTGCCAGGCCGCGAAGAGGGCCCACCGCTCGCGCTCCAGGGCGAGTTGGGCGGCGCCGACGGGCCACACGGCGTAGGTGTCCTCGTGCACGAGCCGGAAGTAGTGCGGCTCCCCTTCGACCTCGGCGAGGCCGAAAATCGGGGCGTCGTATCGGTCCAATTCGGCAAAGACCCGCTCGAATCCCTCGCCGATCAGCTCCTGTTCATCCCAGATCTCGGCCATGAACGGAGGCTACGACCTCGGGCCGCCGAGGCGCGTACGTTTCTTGAACGCGGGCCCTCGTACGCGCTCTCAGAACGCGCTGCCGACGCCGTTCACCGCCGTCACAGGCGGCGCCACACCGGCACTCCCGGCGCGGCGCGGGAGGGCGACGACAGCACCACGTGGGGCGGGGACGGCTGCGTCCGGGACGTCGGGCAGCTCCCACTCCGGTACGGCGAGGTGGTGGTGAGAGTGCTCCTGGCGGTGGCCGGAGGACGCGGCGGGGCGGTCGCACCAGGCGATGAGGAGTTCGCCGTGGACGTCGGCGGCCGCCCGCACCCGGTCGCGTACGTACGCGTACAACTCGCCGAGCGTGATCAGCCCGTCGCGGTCGCCGTCCGCCTCGCCCGTCCGCAGGCCGTGGGCCAGTGCGTGGGTGAGGCCCGCCGTGCACCGGATACGTTCAGGAACACGCTCCTTGAGACGTTTCGGGACCGCGTTCGCCGGGATCGGTTCAGGCCGCGTCCTCGGGCGCGGGCGGGCGGCAGGCGAGGATCTGGTCGACGCCCATGCGGTTCTCCCCGAAGGACAGGGCGCTGCCGATGAGGTAGAGCCGCCACACGCGGGCGGTCTCCTCGCCGACGAGGGCGACGAATTCGGCCCAGCGGTCCTCCAGCGTGCGGTGCCAGGCCAGGATGGTGCGGACGTAGTGCTCGCGCATCGCGGTGACGGACCGCACTTCGAGACCGGCCTGTTCGAGCAGGCCGACGGTCTCGCCGAGCGGGCGCATGTGCATGTCGGCGGCGATGTAGGTCTCGATGAAGGCGCCGCCGCCCGGCGCGTTCCGGCCGCGTGACATCTGCTGGACCATCACCCGGCCGCCCGGCCTGAGCCGGTCGTGCAGGGCCGCGGCGAAGGCCGGGTACTCGGCGTCGCCGACGTGCTCGCCCATCTCGATGGTGGCCACGGCGTCGTAGCCGCCGCCCCGGATGTCGCGGTAGTCGCGGCACTCCACGTCGACCAGGTCGCTGAGCCCGCGCGCCTTCACCTCCTGTCGTACGTACGCCGCTTGCTCGGCCGCGAGGGTGACGGCGGTGACGCGGGCGCCGTACCGCTCGGCGGCGTGCAGGGTCAACGAGCCCCAGCCGCAGCCGATGTCGAGCAGCCGGGCCTCGGGCCCGAGCCCCAACCGCGCGCAGATTAGGTCGAGTTTGTCGCGCTGCGCGTCGGCGGACGTGTAGTCGGGGGCGTCGCTGGTCCACCAACCGCAGGAGTACGCCATCGTCTCGTCGAGCAGCAGCGCGTAGAAGTCGTTCGACAGGTCGTAGTGGTGGTGGATCGCGGCCCGGTCGCGGTCCTTGCTGTGCAGGCGTCCGCTCAGCCGCGCCGGAGCCCCCGGCGGCGCGGGGCGCGGCCCGATCGCGCCGATCCGTACCGCCGCCGCCAGCGCGCGCGCCCGGTCGGCCGCCGACAGCCGGGCGGGCCGCAGCTTCTGCTGCCGGATGGCCGCCCACACCGTGCGCAGCGCCTCCCCGACATCGCCCTCGACGTCGATCTCCCCGGCCACGTACGCCTCCGCGAGGCCCAGCTCGCCGGGCTGCCAGACCAGCCGCCGCAGCGCCCGCCGCCGCCGTACGACCACCAGCGGTCCGTCGCCCGAGCCCAGCTCGCTCCCGTCCCACAGCCGCACCCGCAGCGGCGGTTCCCCGCCGAGCGCCTGGTCCAGGTGGGGGCGCAGCCGGTCGGCCGCGGTGGGTGTCACGGAGGGCATGGACGCGCTCGCTTTCCGCGGTGCCGGCCGGTGAGGCGGCGGCTCCGCTCTGCTGTTCCGGGCTGTTCCGGGCTGTGCCGGTCGGGGCTCTCACCCTGTATTCGGCGCGGTACGGCGTACGGATTGGCGCGGGTGCCGCCCGTCTGCCGGGGGCTGTCGCACGGCTGTCGTACGGATGTCGCGCGGCGGCGTGCGGGCCTCGGCGGGATTGTCGTACCCCTCGGATACGTTGCCGTCATGGCTGAATTCGTACTGGTCGCGGGGGCGTGGCTCGGCGCGTGGGCGTGGGACGAGGTGGTGCCCGAGCTGCGGGCGGCCGGGCACGGCGTCCATCCGCTGACGCTGTCGGGGCTCGCCGAGAAGCGGGGCGCCGCGCCGGACGCCGGGCAGCGGACGCATGTCGAGGACATCGTGGCCGAGGTGGAGCGGCTCGATTCGCGGGACGTGGTCCTGGTCGGGCACAGCTACTCGGGGATTCCGGTTGGCCAGGCCGCCGGGCGGATCGGCGACCGGCTGGCCCGTATGGTCCTGGTCGACTCCGAAGTGCCGGTCGAGGGCGGGTCGTTCGCGTCCGGCTGGTGGGAGGGGCAGGCCAGATTCGAGGCGATCCTGGCCGAGGGGGACGGCTTCTGGCCGCCGCCCGCCGCCGGGGAGTTCGAGGGCCAGGGCCTGACCGACGAGCAGATCGCCCGGCTCGTCGCGGGCGCGACCCCGCATCCGGCTGCCTCGCTCACCGAGCCCGCCGCGCTGTCCCGCCCGCTCGCCGACCTCCCGACGACGTATATCAAGTGCCTTCTGGACGGCCCGGAGCCGAACAGCGACGTGGCCGCGCTCCTGGACGGCAAGCGGTGGCGGCTGGTGGAGATGAACACCGGGCACTGGCCGATGTTCTCCGAGCCGCGCCAGCTCGCCGCGATCCTGGGGGCCGAGACCGCCCCCTGATCCCTGCCGGGCGCGTGTGGGCCTCGGGCCCGCGCGGGTGTCGGGCCCACTCGCTCCCGGGCCGTCCTACGTCTGCGGCACCCTCACGTCCGCCGGGATACGGCGGCGGACGTCCGCGAGCAGATTCCGCATCGCCATGCGGAAGACCTCGGCCTGGTGCTCGCCGAGGAACGAGGTGTGCCCGAAGACCTCCAGGACCACCTGCCCGTGCAGGCGGCCCCACGCCTCCATGAGGAGAGCGACCGCCGGCGGGGGCAGCTCTCCCGGGCCCTCCGGCGGCAGCCGGTCCAGGTGCGCCAGGAGCCGGGGCGAGAGCGCGGGGACGTCGGCCGCCGCGAGCTGCGCGGTGCTGAAGCTGTCGAACAGTTCGCGCTGGAAGAGCACGCTCATCCGGCGGTTGGCCTGGGTGGTGATGCCGTCGTGCGGGGCCGCGTACCCCCGCAGCGGTGTCCCGTAGAGGAGTTGGTACCGCTCGGGGTGGGCGATGGCCCAGTGGCGGTAGCCCTCGGCCGCGACCACCAGGCGCGGCAGATCCGGCCAGTCCGCCGCCGCTCGGTCGAGCGCGGAACGTACGGCGGCGGTCAGGTCGTCGTACGCCTTGGTGACGAGCACGGTGACGAGGGCGTCCCGGCTCGGGAAGTAGTGGTAGAGCGCCTGGACGGTCATGCCCAGGCCGCGGGCTATCGCGCGCATCGACAGGCCCTCGGGGCCGTTCTCCCCGATCAGGTGTTCGGCGGCGTCCAGGATCTCCTGCGTCGCCGCCGCGCGCCGCCGTTCACGCAGAGAGGGCGCGGAGGGCGGGGAGGGCGGGGAGGGCGGGGACGACGGTGTCGTCCGTGGTGTCGGCGGTGTTGTCGGCGTGGAGACGTCCGGTGGCGCTGGCGGGTGTTCCTCGGCGGGCATGCGCCCACCCTACGACGGCTTCCTTGGCGTGTATCCGGAATTTGAACACTGTCAGGTAAATCTCGCACTGCCAAAGTCTGTTGTGTGCTGTCTACGTTCGTCACGGCGACGTCACTCCCGTCGCATCCGCCGCACGGCGCGACTCCGCGGGCCCCGCACACCCGCGACTGCGCCGGTACGCGCGTCCAGAAGGCCCGCAAATCCGCAGAGGAGATCTCGCGTGTTCGAACGCATAGCCGAACTGGCGATCCGCCGGTCCCGGCTGGTACTCATCGTCGCCATCGTGGCGACGGCCGTCATGGGTGCCGTGGGTGCTGGCGCCTTCACCAAGCTACTGGGCGGCGGCTTCGACGATCCAGCTTCCCAGTCCACCCGGGCACGCGACCTCATCGACAAGAGATTCGGCGGCGAGACGAATCTGGTGCTGCTCGTCCGCACCGCGGACGGCCGTATCGCCGACGGCCGCGTGGACGCCCCGGCGGCCGAGCGGAACGGGCGGGCCCTGGTCGCCGAGCTGAAGAGCGAGAAGACGCTGGCGAACGTCGTCTCGTACTGGGACACGCGGAGCACCGAACTGCGGTCCAAGGACGGCCGCGAGGCCATGGTGCTCGCCCACGTCAAGGGCGACCCGACGCAGCAGCAGAAGAACGCCGAGAAGCTCCTCGACCACTTCGGCGGTACGTACAAGGACGCGCTCACGGTCCGGGCCGGCGGTGTGGCCGCCGTCGGCAACGACATGGCGACGCAGGTCGTCAAGGACCTCGAACTGGCCGAGCTGATCGCGATCCCGCTGACCCTCGTCCTGCTGCTGTTCGTCTTCGGCAGCGCGGTGGCCGCCCTGCTGCCGCTGGCCATCGCGGTCATCGCCATCCTCGGCTCGTTCGCCGAGCTGTCCCTGCTCGCGGACGTCACCAGCGTCTCGAACACGGCGACCAATCTCACCACGGCCCTCGGCCTCGGACTGGGCATCGACTACGGCCTGTTGATGATCAGCCGGTTCAGGGAGCAGCTCGCGACGGGCGCGAGCGTGGACGACGCCGTCCGCCGGACCGTCCACACCGCGGGCCGCACCGTCGCGTTCTCCGCGGCGACCGTGGCCGCCGCGCTCGCCGCGCTCCTGGTCTTCCCGCAGTACTTCCTGCGCTCGTTCGGCTTCGCGGGCGTCGGGGTCGTCGCCATCGCGGCCGTCAGCGCGCTGTTCGTCATGCCGCCGCTGCTCGTCGTCCTGGGCCACCGGGTCAACAGCGGGCGGATGCCCTGGATGAAGGCCGCGAGCGCCGCGAACGACACGAAGGCCGTGAATTCCGCGAGCGCCGCGAGCGCCACGACTTCCGCCAGCTCCACGGATTCCGCCGACTCCACCGCCCGCGTCTCCGTGTGGGCGCGGCTGGCCCGTACCTCCATGCGGCGGCCCGCGCTCACCGCGCTGCCCGTGCTCGTGGTCCTGCTGGCGGCGGCGAGCCCCCTGCTGGGCATCGTCTTCGGCACCCCGGACGAGCGCGTGCTGCCCAAGGACGCCGAGAGCCGCCAGGTCTCCGCGACGCTCAGGAGCGATTTCACCGGCAGCGACGACTCCGCCCTCCAGATCGTCTTCGGCCAGGCCGTGGACAAGGGCCCCCTGGGGTCGTACGCGCAGCGGCTGTCGCAGCTCAAGGGCGTCGTACGGGTCGAGACCAGCACCGGGACCTACGCCGACGGGCAGGCTTCCGCCGCCGGGCCGGGCAGCGCCAACCTCGGCCGCCCAGACGGGCAGCGGATCAGCGTGACCAGCTCCCTGACGCCGAGGTCGGACGCGGCCCAGGACCTGGTCGGCGCGGTACGGGACCTCGCGCCGCCCGCCGGAACGCACCCGCTGGTCGGCGGCACCGACGCCGAACTGGTCGATACCCGGCACTCCATCGGCGGCCAACTCCCGCTCGCCATCGGCCTAGTCGTCCTCACCACCTTCATCCTGCTCTTCCTGTTCACCGGCAGCGTCGTGCAGCCGCTGCGCGCCCTGCTGCTCAACGCGATCACCCTGGTGGCGACCCTCGGCGTCATGACGTGGATCTTCCAGGACGGCCATCTCTCCTCCCTGCTCGGCTTCACCGCGCAGCCGATGGAGATGTCGATGACCGTGCTGATGTTCTGCATCGTCTTCGGACTCTCGATGGACTACGAGGTCTTCGTCACCAGCCGGATCAAGGAGCTCCACGACCAGGGCGAGGACACCGAGTCGGCCGTCGTCAACGGCCTCGGGCACACCGGGCGCATCGTCACCGCGGCGGCCTGCCTGCTGGCCGTGAGCTTCTTCGCCTTCGGCACGGCCAAGCTCAGCTTCATGCAGATGTTCGGCCTCGGCAGCGGACTGGCCATCCTCATCGACGCCGTGGCCATCCGCGGTGTCCTCGTCCCCGCCGCGATGCGCCTGCTCGGCGGATCGGCCTGGTACGCGCCGGGCTTCCTGCGCAGATTCCACGACCGGTTCGGGCTCAGCGAGGGCGAGCCGGCCTCCGGTCCCGACCTGGACCGCGAGCCGGTCGCCTCGCAGAGGTGATCGAGCGGGCCCCGCGGCCCCGGTGCCTCTGACGGCCTCCGCCCTCCCCGGGCGGGGGCCGTGACGCGTGCCCGGCGCCGTCCGCCGCCGCCCCCCACCCGGCGGATCTGTGTGCGATGCCTTGACGCCCCCGCCGTTCCGCCCGACACTCCATTCGCACGCAGCTCTGAGAGCGCTCTCAGGATTCCCGACATGTCATGCCCGCATCAGGCAGATCGAGTACGGCATCACGGGCGGCGGGTCGCGCACGAGCAGGACGGACCACGCGCCACGCACCACGCAGGACGGACCACGCGCCACGCACCACGCACCACGGCTCACGCTCAGCGCCCCGCCCCCACGGCAGCTGTCCCCCCCCACGACCGAAAGGCAGCACCTGCCCATGACGACATCCCCTCCATCGGCCGCCCGCCGCTTCGTCAGCGGACGTCCCACGGCCGTGCTCAGCGCCCTGCTCCTCCTCGTGACCGGCATCACCGGCCTTGTGCTGTCCGGCGGTTCGGCGTCGGCGGCCGTTCCCGGACCCGCGGCGGGCTGGACGACCGTGTTCAGCGACGACTTCAACGGGGCGGCGGGCAGCGGCCTCAACCGGTCCAACTGGCTCTACGACATCGGCACGAGCTACCCCGGCGGCGCGGGCAACTGGGGCACCGGCGAGATCGAGACCTCCACCGACTCGACGCAGAACGTCTACCAGGACGGCTCCGGCCACATGGTGATCAAGCCGGTCAAGGACGCCTCGGGGCACTGGACTTCGGGCCGCGTGGAGACCCAGCGCACGGACTTCGCGGCCCCCGCGGGCGGTCAGCTCGAAATCAGCGCCTCGATCCAGCAGCCCAACCCCCAGAGCGGGCTCGGCTATTGGCCCGCCTTCTGGGCGATGGGCGCCGCCGCCCGCCCGGTCAGCGCCACCAACTGGCCCAGCATCGGCGAGATCGACATCATGGAGGACGTCAACGCCCTCAGTAAGCACTCCACCACCTTCCACTGCGGGCAGTGGGCGGGCGAGTGCCACGACCCCGACGGCATCACCAGCGACCTCCAGCCGTGCGCCGGTTGCCAGACCGGCTTCCACAAGTACTCGGCCGTCATCGACCGCACCAACACCTCCGCCGAGCAGCTCCGCTTCTACCTCGACGGCAATCTGACCTACACCGTCAACGAGAACCAGGTCTCCGTCGCCACCTGGCAGGCCGCCGTCGACCACGGCTTCTTCGCCATCTTCGACGTCGCCATCGGCGGCTCGTACCCCAACAAGGTCTGCGGCTGCACCTCCCCGTCCGCCGACATCAGCTCCGGCGCGGGCATGAGCGTCGACTGGTTCGCCGTGTACCAGACGACCGGCGGCAGCAGCGGCACGGTCGGCGGCACGAACAACGGCGGTACGTCGTCCGGTACGAGCACGGGTACGAGCTCCGGTACGAGTTCCGGCACCAGCTCCGGTACGAGTTCCGGTACGAGTTCCGGCACCAGCTCCGGTTCGAGCGCGGGCAGCACGGGCGGCAGCACCACCACGCCCGACTACACCGCCGGTGTCACCTCCACCAGTTCCACGCAGGCCCGCATCTCCTTCACCCCGACCACCCCGGCCGCCTACGTCGACGTCCACTACCTCGTCAACGGCGCGGGTCAGCAGAATTTCCGCATGACCAACTCCTCCGGCACCTGGACCCAGACCGTCAACGGCCTCTCCACCGGCAGCGTTCTCACGTACTGGTTCACGTACGAGAAGAACGGCCCCCAGTACGACTCCCCGCACTACACGTTCACCCAGGGGTCCTGACCCTCGGCCCGCGTGCCTGCTTCGGCGGGGCCTGCTTCGGCGGGGCCGCCCGGACACCGTGTCCGCGCGGCCCCGCCGGCGTTCGCGGGCGAGGTGCGCCAGGCGAATATGCCAGGTCAAGGAGTGGTTGACGCGCATAGACAAGGTCGGGCAGTCTCATGAGTCCGTGAACCCCCCATGGGAGGCGTGATGTTGAGACGGTACGTCCGTGCATTACTCGCTATTGTCATGTTTGCGTCAGCTATCCTCGTCGGAACCGCCGTGACGGCGGGCAGCGCCCATGCGGCCGGCTGCTACTCCTGGGGCCGCACCCTCAGCCAGGGCGCGAGCGGTGAGGATGTCCGCCAGCTCCAGATCCGGATCGCCGGATACCCCGGCTACGGCGCGGTGCTGGCGACCGACGGCCAGTTCGGGCCGGCGACCAAGTCCGCCGTCGTGCGTTTCCAGCAGGCGTACGGCCTCACGGCGGACGGCATCGCCGGGCCGCAGACCTTCGCGAAGATCGGCGCGCTCCAGGACACCGACTGCACCCCGATCCACTTCACCTTCGGCGAGATGAACCGCTGCAACACCACCTGGGCGGGCGGCGCGGTCAGTGCGGCCACCGCCCGTGACAACGCCCTGCGGCTCATGTGGAAGCTGGAGGCGCTGCGCCACGCGCTGGGCGACCAGCCGCTCAACACGAGCAGCGGCTTCCGCTCAGCCTCGTGCAACAGCGCCGTCGGCGGGGCCTCGAACAGCAACCACATGTACGGCCGGGCCGTCGACCTGATCGGCTCGCCGAGCTACTGCCGCATCGTGCAGGAGGCCCGCTACCACGGCTTCAACGAGATCCTCGGCCCCGGCTACCCGGGCCACAGCACCCACGCCCACCTCGGCGACCAGAGCTCCCGCTACTGGAGCGCCTCTTCCTGCGGAATCTGACCCCCGCGCCCCGTGGCCGACGCACCCCCTCCACCTCGGCCACGGGGTTCCGCACCGCCCGGATCCGGCGGCGGCGTTCCGGGCCGAGCAGGAGCGCGAACTCTCCGAGGACGACCACGGGTTCGGGACGATGACGAAGAGGGGCCGTTCACGGGCCCCTTGGCCGACGCGGAGGTCCGCGCCTGGTGCCCCGGCGGCCGTCCCACCGAGGCCGAGTGGACCGCCGCGCTGTCGGACCGCGGCGACCTCTACCCCGACCGCGCGGCGGGCAACCGCACCGTCCTCTACCACGCCGACGGCAGGCCGGTCTCGATCGGCTACTGGGGCGTCACGGCGGACTGACCGCGGCGGGGTGCGGCGGGGCGGGGGCCGGGCCGGGGCAGGCTCGGGCAGGACGGCTTCATCCGGGCAGGACGGCCTATCCGGGCCTCCGGACGGAGAACTCGTTGCCGTCGGGGTCGAGGAGCAGGACGTGGGCTCCGCCGTCGGTCTCCGCGGCCTCGGGGCGCGTGGCGCCCAGGGCGAGGAGGCGGTCGACCTCGGCGGAGCGGTCGGCGCCGGCGGGGAGGGCCAGTTCGAAGAAGAGGCGGTTGGTGCCGGTCTTGGGGGCGACCGGCGGGCCGCCCCAGGTGATCTTCGTACCGCCCTCGGGGGACTGGATCGCGGTCTCCTCGTCCTGGTCCCAGACCAGGGGCCACCGCAGGGCCTCGCTCCAGAAGTAGCCGACCTCGCGGGTGCCGTCGCAGGCCAGGGCGCCGATGACGCCGGTGTCGGCGAGGAATGTGTTGCCGGGCTCGATGACGCAGAATTCGTTGCCGTCAGGATCGGCGAGCACGACATGTCCCTCTTCGGGGAGTTGGCCGATGTCGATGTGCTGTCCGCCCAGTTCCAGCGCCCTGGCCACCGTCTGCCGCTGGTCCTCGGCGGAGGCGCTCGTCAGGTCGAAGTGCGCTTGATTCTGGCGGGTCTTGGGCTCCTGGCTCGGCAGGAAGCGGATACGGAAGCCGCCGGTCGCCCCGTCCGCGGCGGGCGGCACGATCGCGACACCGCCCTGCGCGTCCTCTTCCTCACCGGGGTTCACCTCCCAGCCCAGCACCCCGGACCAGAACCTCGCCAGCCCCGTCGGCCGCGTCGCGTTGAAGCAGATCGCGAACAGTTCACTGCTCATACCCCGTACCTCTCCGATCCCTCGACGTCCGAGCCGCACCCTAGACACGCCCGTCCGGCCCCCGCACCCGAGTTTCCGCCCCGGGCGGCGACGCCGCGCCCCGGCCCGAAGGACCCCCACCGGCCCACCGGCCCACCGCGTGTCAGGGACTCAGGTGCTCGTGCAGCATCTTCCACGCCCCGTCCCGCTTCACGATCACGTTCGTGCCCCGCCCCTCCCCTGACCGGGGCTGCATCACGCGTGCGATGTCGTGGCTGTTGTTGGCCTGCTCATACCGCGCCATGAACGCCGTGAGCTCGGCTGCGGGATGCGACACGCGCCGGGCTCAGGCGCTCGGGTGGGCGGTGGCAACGGTGTCGGCGGCGGTGTGCGCGTCGGCGTTGGCGTCGGCGTCGGCGTCGGCGTCGGCGAGGAGGATCGCGGCGACGGCGTCCGGGGCCTCGTGCATGGCGTCGTGGCCGGTCGGGAGGTCGTGCACCCGCCAGGCGGGGTCGGCCTGGAGGCGGGCGCGGAGGCCGGCGAAGGGTGTCCGGTTCTCCCAGCCCGAGCAGTAGACGAACTCGCGGCGGGGGACGCGGGCGACCGCGCCGGTCAGCCGGACCGTCTGGAGGAAGGCGGCGAGGGGATGGGGGCGGCGGCGGGGATCGCCGCCGTCCGGCGGCCGGACGGAGTAGCCGGTGGCCGCGGCGCCGGCGGCGAACACCTCCCGGAAGTGGTCGTTCGTCGACGACCAGCACGAATCACCGTCGCGCGGTACGTAGGCGTCGAGGTGCACCAGCCGGGAGATCCGGCCCTCCGCGCGGTCGGCCGCGGCGGCGACCACCATCCCGGCGTAGCTGTGGCCGACCAGCGTCGCGCCGGTGACGCTGTTGCGGTCCAGGCACCGCAGCACGTCGTCGGCGTGCGTGTCGAGACCGGCGGTCGCGACCGTCGCGCTGTCGTCGTCCAGCCGCAGACCGGTCAGGGTCAGGGCGTGCACGGTGTGCCCGGCGCCCTCCAGCAGCGGGACCACCGCCTCGAACGACCAGGAGCCCTTCCACGCGCCGGGTACGAGGACGAACGTCGCCATGTGCTTCTCCTTCTCCGGGTGACACGCGGCCCGGTCGGGCGCTCGGCGCGCCGCGGGACCACTGCGTACAGAGCCAGTCTCACGGGGGCAGGCGGTGGCGTGGTACCGCTACGATGCCAAGTCATGCCCGTTCGCCGCCAACCTCGCCCGGCCGCCGGTGTGACGTCCCATGTGTGGCCGTCCGGCGGGCGCCACCTCTGGCCGTCCGGCGAGGCGAGCGAGGTGCGGTCGCACCCACGCGGGCACCTGGTGTACGCGGCCAGCGGCGTCCTGGCGGTCCACACCGAGCGCGGCACCTCGATCGTGCCCGCCGACCGGGTCGCCTGGACCCCGGCGGGGTTCACGCACCACCACCGCGCCCACGGCGTCACCGACATGCGGATCGTCTTCCTCACGCCGTCCCTCGCCCGGCTCCTGCCCGGCCACCCCGCCGTGTTCCTCGCCTCCGGCCTCGCCCGCGAGGTCCTGCTCGCCCTGACCGGACCCCGCGCGCACGACGCCGACGTGCCCGCGCACAGCCCCGCCGCGCGCGCCCGCCTCCTGCGCGTCCTCGTCGACGACCTCCAGGAAGCGCACGAACAGCCCCTGCACCTGCCGGAGCCCGCGGACGACCGGCTGCGAGCCGTCGCCCGGATTCTCTACGAGAACCCGGCGGACAACTCCACGCTGGCCGAACTCGGCAGGACGATCGGCGCCAGCCCCCGCACCCTCAGCCGGCTCTTCCACGACGAACTCGCCATGACCTTCTACGAGTGGCGCACCCAACTGCGCATCCACCACGCCCTCGTGCTCCTCGCCGACGGCCACGACACCCTCCGCACCGCCGCCGCCTGCGGATGGGCCAACCCCAGCGGCTTCATCGCCGCCTTCACCGCCGTCCTCGGCACCACCCCCGGCCGCTACCGGACCAACCGCCCCGCCCCCAGGCCGCCTTCGGCGTCGTGAAGCGGAGACTCGTCATCGAGACCAAGGTCGTCGCCACGGCTCGATTCCGGCCCCGGCTCGTCACTCAGGCCCGGCGTCGCGCCCACGGCGGCATCACCGTGGCCCCGCTGTCGCGCCTGCGGCTGTCAGGGCTTGATGACGACGGAGCGCACGATCTTGTCGGCGAAGGTCTGCCGCTTTTCGTCCCACAGCGGCCACAGATAGCCGAGCCCGCAGCAGACGGCGTCGAGGATGTGCAGGAGCCAGCGGCCGAAGACCCTCCCGACGCCGAGGACTTGCCCGTCGGCCTCGCGTAGGAGGTGGATGCCGACCACCTTCTTTCCGGGGGTCTGCCCGGTGGTGCCCGCCACGTAGCTCAGGCCGATGGCAATCAGGAGGACGAGAAGCGCGCCCCACTGGGCGGCTGCCGGCGTGCTGCCCAGCGCGTACCAGACGATGCGTTCGGGCACGTACATGATGATGCCGTCGATCAGTGCCGCCGCTACCCGTCGGCCCCACGACGCCAGTGGCGGCATCCCGCCCACCGGCACCTGCCCGTACACAGTCTGATCCGTAGGCCCCCCACGGGGATATGCAGATCATGCCCACGAGTGATCGCCCCCTCCGAATGGAAGGACTCCCTCCGGATATGCCCGTGGTCTCCATCGTCCGCTCACCCGCCAGAAGACCCCTTTATGCACCCTTGACCTGAGCATGTACATCACATGTAAGATCTGCGAACTTGTGGGAATTATGTGGCTCCGGGTGGGGACTTTGGGGCTGGGGCGGGGGAGAGCTCTGTGGTGAGCACACATGCGCGCAGGTCGTTGATTGCTGCCGTGGCGGCGGTAATGGTGACGGGCGGCCTCGCGCCGTTGGGTGCGGGCGGGCAGGCGTTCGCCGCTCCTCCTTCGCAGACAGCGGAGAAGTCCCCGCAGGGAAAGGCCGCTTCGGCCCTCACCGAGGACGCCGCGACCGACGCGGGCACCCGCTTCCCGGTGTTCAGATGAGTAATTGGACTCCGGTGGTGTACCGAGGGGACGGGGCATGGATTGGAATCATGCCTGACGGCCGTATTGGGGTCGGGGTGGAATCGGAAGGGCGAGCTGCGCTTGTGAGCTCCGGTTTCGTTCCCATGTGGCCCTACCTGGAGCGTGATCTGCCCGAATCCCTGGCTGAATATGCCCGCTCGTGGGAGCAGCTCAGTCGGGGCGGCGTATCGACTCCCGAGAGGCTAATTGAGCTGACGGTCGAGTCGGCGTGGAGGTCTGGCCGTTCGTATTGGATGCAACTGGCTGCTCCGTGGGTCATTGAAATGTCTCGCCGAGAGGATTTCGATCAAGACGTCGTCCGAGGGATTCTCCGTGAGATGGAAACCTCTGAGGTGTTGTCCGTGCAGGTTCGGGATCAAGCGCGGTGCGCAATTGAATAGAATTTCCCTGTGAACGGCTCATCGGATTTCACTCTCACGGGAATTCTGTAGCGTGGAACTGCTGCTCGGCGGGGTTGCGGGGGGCGTGGCCGAGGAGGCCGGCGCCGGCGAGTTGGCCGCTCGACATGGTGTGAGTCGCTACGAGGTTACCGACAGGTGGCGACAGTGGTGATTGGAGCAGCCCATTGGATTCTCCGTCAACGGGCCTGAAGTACATTTGGCCCTTGCAGACACTTCGTCACGTCTGACGTGAGCTCTGCCACCCGTCGATGTGCCCGTTGCTCGACGACCCCCTCGCGTCGGGCAACGGGCACGTTCGGGATACGGATCAGCGCCCCCGCGTGCCGCCGACCGGTACCCATTCCCCCTGGTGTTCCCCCGGGTGTTCCCGTGGTGCGCCGGCGACGTCCTCCCCGGTCGTCGGCGCGTCCGCCGTGGCCCCCGCCACGATCCGGACTGCCTCCGCGGTCGCCATGAGTCCCCCGTACACCTCATGCCAACCGGTCGTGCCCCCAACGCCCTTGCCCCCCTCGGGCTCGGGCGGGTCGTTCATCGTGCGGTCACTCTCGTTCAGGTATGCCAGCATCCTTTCGTGCGGTGAATCCCCTCGATTCGGTTTCGACACGTGCATCCTCCCTGTCTCCCCCTGTTCTTCGTGTCGGGATTAGATCCCGACTCGGGACCACGGTGAAAGTGATCCGTGGTCCCGAGAAGCAGACCTATTCCGCGCGCCATTCCTCCTCCGGGCCGATGCCTAAGGCCAGTCGGGTGGCCTTCTTCAGGTCCTTGCTGACGGTCGCGGGCGAGACGCCCAGGTGGGCGGCGATCTCGACCCCGCTCAGGCCCCATACATGGGTCAATTCCCATATGGTGTACGGGCGTTCGTGGCCGATCGCGGCTCGTACGGCGGCGAGGAGCTCGATGAACTCCAGTGAGGCCGTGAGATGGTCCGCGGCGGGGCGGCCGGGAACGGCGGGCCACGGGACGCCTTCGGGGAGTTCCCCGGTCGGGTCCTCGTAGCGCGTACCGAGCCGGTTGTAGTGCGACTTGAGCTTGTTGCGGGCGACCACCGTCGCGAAGACGATCACCGGCTTCTCGAAGACGGTGCCCTTGCGGTACTTCAGGATGACGGCGATGCACGCCTCCTGCGTGATGTCCTCGGCGAGGACCGCGTCCCGGGTCAGTCGCCTGACCGCCCTGAGCAGGCGGGGATGTACCTCCTTCAGTTCTGCCTCGATGAGCCCTTCCAGCTCCTCCGACAGCCGTTTCGGCGGCGGTACGGCGCTCGTCGTCATGGCCCCCGAGCCTTGTCCCATGTCCTCCGCTCCATTCGATCTGCGGGTCGCCCCGCGTTGCCGGACATGGAGTAGGACGCGCGAGGCGCCGGATTCTTTCCACCGCCCCCGAAGGGGCTGGGCTTCAAGAATCCGGCGCCTCACACGCCCCTAGAGGCATGGACACACGACATGCGACCGACTCCGCCGACCCGGCCGAAGTCCTCGCCGACTTCGCACCAGGCGCAGCTGTCACGCATCACCTGTCACGTATCACCTGTCACACATCACCTGTCACACATCACCTGTCACACATCACCTGTCACGCATCACCTGTCACGCATCACCGGGACCGCGACGGGGTCCCGTATCCGGTCAGGCGGTGACCAGGGTCAGCCCGTAGCGGCTCAGGATCGGGTTGACCGGCTGGAACCAGGTCTGGCCGCCGCTGGCGCAGTTGCCCCAGCCGCCGGAGGTGACGCCCTGGGCCTGGTCGCCGGTGATGAACGAGCCGCCGGAGTCGCCCGGTTCGGCGCAGACGTTGGTGCCGGTCAGGCTGTAGACCGCGCCCTGGGCGTAGTTGACGGTGTCGCCCTGGGACAGGACGGTGCCGCAGTGCCAGTGGGTGGTGGAGCCGGAGCGGCAGATGGAGGAGCCGACCGGGGCGACGTTGGAGCCGCGGACCAGGACGTCGCTGACGGTGCCCCAGCCGAGGACGACCGGGACGGTCCACCAGCCGTTGCCGATGGAGATGTAGGAGTAGTCGTTGCCGGGGAAGGTGGAGCCGACGAAGGTGCCCATCGCCGAGCCGTCCCAGCCGGCCACGGAGCTGCCCGGTGTGCCGCAGTGCCCGGCGCTGACGAAGCCGCCGACCACCGAGAAGCCTATGGAGCAGCGGGTGTTGCCGTTGATGTAGTACGGGTCACCGCCGACGGTCCCGGCCGAGAAGGTGCGGGGCGCGGGGGAGTTGTCGGCCTTGACGGTCAGCAGCCCGGCGGCGCGGGCGGGCGCGAGGAAGGCCGCCACGTCCGCGCGGTTCTCCGCCCCCGCCTGTACGTCGGCGACGACACGGTTGGTCGTGACGTCGACGCGCCAGCTCCGCACCGCGGCGGGCGCACCGGCCGACGACTTGGCCGCGGTGTCGAGCCCGGCCTTGGCCGAGTCCAGCGCGGCCGCGGTGTGCGCGACCTTCACCGTCGAAGCGCCGGTCGCGCGTACGGCCTCGGTCGCGGCGCTGTCGGTCACCCCCACCACCAGCTTGCCGGAGGCGGCGTCGAACCACTCGCCGCCGAACGCCTTTCCGGCCGCGCGCCGGGCGGTGGGCGCCAGCGTGGTCGCCGTCGCCTCGGCCTTCAGCCGCGCGGTCGCCTGCGTCTGGGTCAGCCCCAGGTCCCGCTGCATGGCGCTCACCAGCCCCGGCGACAACGGCTCGGAGGCCGACGCCGAGGTCACCGGCGCCAGCCCCAACGCCCCTACTCCCAAAGCCACTACGGCGGACAGACACCAGCCCGTACGAGTCATACGTCGCATCGACGCGCTCCTTTGCACCTTCTCGCGAGCGAGAAATCGTGGGGGGACAACACACTCGAACAGCGCCCGGCAGTCCAGCGCGCCTCCACCGCACGAGAGCGCTCTCACCACCGGCCGTCCCCCACCATCAAACGATGTCGAGCACATGTCAACACCGCCTCACGCGTAACACCCGTTTCGTCCATGGATATCCGGAGGTAAAACGTCCGCCATGGCGAGATATCCGAGTCGCAAAGAAGCCGGACCCGCGCGCCGCCGGACCCGGACCCGCCACGGGCCTCGGACGCGCCGCCGGACCCCGACCCGCCGCCGGACCCGGACGCGCGTCCGGACCCGGACATGCCGCCGGGGGCGGCCGGCGGCCATGAACGGCCGCCGCCCGCCCCCGGCTTGTGGGGGGAGGAGAAAAGAACGGTGAGAAGGAAGGAGCGGCAGCGGGTGCTACCAGCCCACCGCGATCTCCATCCACTGCGGGTTCTGGAGCGAGGCGTACGCGGCCTGCCCGGCCACGTCGTCGTACGGGAACCCGTAGGCGAGGTGGTTGATCGCGTGGTCGTGCCAGAACTTGGCGTACCAGTTGGCCGGGTCGCCGCCCGTGTAGAACTTGGTCGGGTCCTCCCACTGGCTGGACGGGAGGTTGGCGGTGTGCCGGTTGAGCGCGGCGCACATGCCGGGGTTGCCCGCCAGCGAGCCCGCGCAGCCGAAGATGTTGGACGTGGGCTCGTTGACACCGACCGAATTGGCGTACGCCGTGAAGTAGTTGGCGTTCGCGCCGCCCGCGCGGAAGCTCGGGTCGCTGCCCGGCGCGATGATCCGGTACGGGGCCTGGGTCTGGGCCAGCACCTTGAACTGCTGCGGTACGGCGGCCTGGAACTGCGCGAAGGTCGCCTCCCGGCTCTGGTTGAACAGGTCCTGGCTGTCACCGAGCTGGACGTCCTGGCCGTCGTGCGTGTGCAGCCGGATGGCCAGCGGCAGGCCCCAGGCGTCGACCCGGGTGGTGTTCCCGTTGAAGACGTTGGCGCCGATGGTGAACTCGATGAAGTCGTAGTACTGGCTGTTCGGCGAGCCGAGGTAGAAGTACATCCGGCCCGAGGAGTTCGCCGGCATGTCGAAGTACGGCTGCTCGGCGATCGAGTGGACCGTGCCGTTGAAGCTCCAGTACACCTGGCTGTCCGGGTACTGGCCGTTGGTCCGGTTGAGGATCTTCAGTTCCATCACATTGTGCGCGGCCGGAATGTCGTCCGTCGTGCCCCAGAAGCTGTCACTGGGCGGTGTGGTGGGGGGAGTCGTGGTGCCGCCGCCGGTGGTGTTGACGGTCAGCTCCCACAGCGAGTAGCCGTACGCGGTGGCGCGGGCGGTGCCGTTGACCCGCAGGTAGCGGCCGGTGCCGGTGACGTTGAGCGCCTGGACGCCGCCGGTCCCGGTGGTGGTGGAGTAGATGTTCGTCCAGCCGCCGGTACCGCTGTCGGACACCTGGATCTGGAAGCCGGTGGCGTACGCCGCCTCCCAGTTGAGGCCGACCTTGCAGATGGTCTGCGAGGAGCCGAGGTCGACCTGGAGCCACTGCGGGTCGCCGAAGGCGCTGGACCAGCGGGTGCCGGTGTTGCCGTCGACCGCCGCCGAGGCGGGGGTGGTCGCGTTCTCGGTGGAGGACGCGGTGGCCGGGTGGTTCAGCGCGGCGTTGGCCGTGCCGCAGGCGGCGGGCGGCGTCGTACCGCCGTTGCCGTACACCTGGAACTCCCACAGGGAGTAGCCGTACTGGGTGGCGCGGACCGTGCCGTACACCCGGACATAGCGCCCGGAACCGTTTACGGTCAGCGTCTGGTTGCCGCCCGTTCCGGTCGTGGTGGAGTAGATGTCGGTCCAGGTCGTGCCGTTGGCCGACGTCTGGATCTTGAAGGATTTCGCGTACGCCGCCTCCCAGTTGAGGGCGACGGAGGTGATCGTCTGCGAGGAGCCGAGGTCGACCTGGAGCCACTGCGGATCGGCGGCGGCGCTCGACCAGCGGGTGCCGGTGTTGCCGTCCACGGCGGCCGACGCGGGGGTGCCCGCGTTCTCCGTCGAGGACGCGGTGGCCGGCTTGCCCTGGGAGAGCAGGGTGTCCGCCGCGCGGGCCGGGGACTGGGTCCAGACGAGCGCCAGGCTCGCCAGCAGGGCCGCGAGGACGGTGAAGATCAGAACCGGCCGGCGCCCGCCGCGCCATGGCCGTTGGCGCACCGACAGGGTAGTGCTGCCTGACATGTGTTCTCCTCAACCGGGTGGGGGTCCGTGATGGAGGCCGGAGGGAGCCGGAGTGCATTGAGAGCGCTCTCCCGGCGAGGTGATGTTTACAAGCGCCGAACAGCCGCGTCAATGAGTTGTTCAATAATGGTCAGTTGGCCCCGTGCCCGATTTCGAGAACCGAACGCGAGCGGACGCCGAACCCGCAGCTCACACCCCGCGCGCCGTCGTTCGCGCCTCGCACTCCCGCGCGGCGCGAAGGAGCGGCCCCGCACACGCCATCCATGCGCGGGACCGCTCCGGCTCGTCACGTCACCGGGCTACCCCAGCGACGCCAGGTGATCGCGCAGCCCGATCCCGTACGCCGTCGGCGTCCCGTCGTACGCCGAGATCAGCGACGGTCCCGAGGAGCAGTCCCAGGTGTTCCAGGTCCACCCCAGGTACGACAGCTTGTGCGCGTCCAGCCAGTTCATGAACTGGTCGATGAAGCCGTGCGAGCAGGTGTTCTCGCCGATCTCACCGGCCACCAGCGGGACCTGCGCCGCGACCGGCGCGACCTGCGAGTCCCAGCAGGCCGCCGAGGAGCAGGTGTTGAAGTTGTAGACGTGGAGCGAGGCGCCCAGATTGCCCGTCGGGTCCGTGGGCTTGTGCGCCAGCCAGCCGGTCAGGTCGTTGGAGTACGCCAGACCGCCCGCCAGGATCACGTTCTGCGCGCCGGTGCCGCGTACGGCGTTGATCATCGACTGCATGCCGGCCACCTGGTAGCCGATCCCCGGGCAGGTGCCGCCGTCCCGCCAGCAGGTCCACGCCTGCTCGGTGGTGGAGGTGGCGCGGTCCGGGTAGGGCTCGTTGAACAGGTCGAAGACCACCGAGGTGTTGTTCTTGAACGCGTTGGCCACGCCGGTCCAGAACGGGATCGCGTACTGCGCGTCCGGCATCGGCTTCTGGCAGGTCGCGTTGACGTCCGAGCAGCCCGCCGAGTTGCCGGTGTACGTGCCGTGGCTCCAGTGCAGTTCCACGATCGGCGTGATGCCGTGCGCGACCAGCCGGTTGACCCAGCCGGTGATCGCCGAGACGTAGTTGGCGCCGCCGTACGCGGCGGGCACGTACGAAAGGCCCTGCCAGCAGTCCTCGTTGAGCGGGACGCGGACCGCCGTGACGTGCCAGCTCTTGATCGCGTCGATCGCCGCGTCGTCCACCGGGCCGTCGAAGACGCCGTAGCCCTGCGCGCACATGAACTCGGTGCCGGAGCGGTTGACGCCGTGCAGCACGACGTTCTTGCCGGTGGAGTCGACGAGCTGGTTGCCGGAGACGTGCAGCTTGGGCGGCGCGGTGTCACCACCGGGCGGAGTCGTCGGCGGCGTTGTCGGGGGAGTGGTCGGGGGTGTCGTGGGCGGTGTGGTCGGTGGTATCGTGGGCGGGGTCGTCGGGGGCGTGGTGGGCGGCGTCGTGCCGTTCACATTGCACGTGGTCCCGTTGAGTTTGAAGACCGTCGGCGCCGGGTTGGAGCCCGACCAGTTGGCCAGGAATCCGGCGCTCACCGAACCGCCCGTGGCGATCGTCCCGTTGTACGACATCGAGGCGACGCTGACGGTCTTGCCGGACTGGGTCCAGGTGCCGTTCCAGCCCTGGGTGACCTTCTGGCTGCCGGGGAAGTCGAAGCTCAGATTCCAACTGGTCGTGGCGGCGGCGTTGTTGGTGATCACCACATCGCCCTGGAATCCGGCGTCCCACTGGCTGGTCACCGAGTAGGCCACCGAACAGGCGGGGGCGGCACCCGACGCGGTCGCGCCGAGCGCGGCGGGTAGTAGCGCGGCGGCGGTCGCGGCCGTCGTGACGGCCGCGATCCCGAATGCCGCGGTGCGCGTGGGTCGTCGCATGTGCGACTCCTCGTAAGTGGGGGGATCGAGAAGTGGACGCGCTCCCACTGGTCCGCCGCAGACCATAGCGGCAAGTCGGCGAGGGCGGTAGGGGTTCGGTGACGACCGTGTCGACTTCTGTAGCGACTCCCCGGTGATAGCGGCATGAACATGCCGTTCTGCTTCACCTCTTGACAGTGCGCTCACAGCGCCTTGATTGTGGGAGCGCTCCCACTGGTTCAGATGTTTCCATCCCCCCACAGAACCGCGAGGAGGGCTTCTCGCATGCCCAGAGGAAGACCGTTCAGCAAGCGGATCCGCAGGCTGGTGACGGCTTTCGCCGTCGCGCTGTCCCTGCCGCTCGCCCTGACCGTGGCAGGCGGCGGAACCGTCGCCCACGCGGACACTCTCCAGTGCAGCGTCGACTACTCGGCCAACGACTGGGGTTCGGGCTTCACCGCCAACGCCACCATCACCAACCGCGGTACGGCCGCGATCGACGGCTGGACACTGACGTACGCCTACGCCGGCAACCAGACGCTCCAGAGCGGCTGGAACGGCACCTGGTCGCAGACCGGGAAGAACGTCACCGTCAAATCGCTCGACTGGAACAAGACGATCGCGCCGAACGCCGGTGTGACCACGAGCGCCAACTTCAACTACAGCGGCACGAACGCGGCGCCGACCGCTTTCGCCGTCAACGGCACCGTATGCGGGGGCGCTCACCAGCCACCGCTCACCGTGCTCACCAGCCCGTCGGCCGGGGCCACGTACACCGCCGGCGCCAGCATCCCGCTGGCGGCCACCGCGGTCGCGGCGGACTCGGCGACCGTCAGCAAGGTGGAGTTCTGGAGCGACACCACGCTGCTGGGCACCGACACCACCTCGCCCTACACCTTCACCTGGCCCGCGGTCGCGGCCGGTGACTACTCGGTCTACGCCAAGGCGTACGACAGCCTGGGCGCGTCCGGCGAATCGACCCCGGTGGGCGTGCACGTGGCCGCCGGGCCCTCGATCGTCGCCTCGCCCACGCAGGTCTCGGTCACGCAGGGCGGCACCGGCACCTTCGGTGTCAAGCTGTCCGGCGCGCCGTCGGCCAATGTCACGGTCGCCGTCGCGCGCACCTCGGGGAACACCTCGCTGACCGTGAAGTCCGGCGCCAGCCTGACCTTCACCCCCGCCAACTGGAGCACGGCGCAGACGGTCACCGTCGCCGCCGCGGCCACCGGCAGCGGAGCGGCGACCTTCTCCGCGACCGCCACCGGTTTCGCCAAGGCCGACGTCACGGTGACGGAGGTGACGGGCACCAGCGGCACGTACGACTCCCGCTTCCTGAACCTCTACGGCAAGATCACCGACCCGGCCAACGGCTACTTCTCCCCGCAGGGCATCCCCTACCACTCGGTGGAGACCCTGATCGTGGAGGCGCCGGACTACGGGCACGAGACGACGTCGGAGGCGTACTCGTACCTGATCTGGCTCCAGGCGATGTACGGCCGGATCACCCAGGACTGGAGCAAGTTCAACGGGGCCTGGGCGCTGATGGAGAAGTACATGATCCCCACCTCCGCCGACCAGCCCACGAACAGCTTCTACGACCCGAGCAAGCCCGCCACGTACGCGCCGGAGCACCCGCTGCCCTCGGACTACCCGTCCAAGCTCGACACGAGCGTCCCGGTCGGTCAGGACCCGATCGCGAACGAGCTGAAGTCGGCGTACGGCACGTCCGACATCTACGGCATGCACTGGCTCCAGGACGTGGACAACACCTACGGGTTCGGTGACACGCCCGGCGGCGGCTGCGAGCTGGGCCCGACGGCGGCCGGTCCCTCGTACATCAACACCTTCCAGCGCGGCGCGCAGGAGTCGGTGTGGGAGACGGTGCCGCAGCCGACCTGCGACGCCTTCAAGTACGGCGGCACCAACGGCTATCTGGACCTGTTCACCGGCGACTCGTCGTACGCCAAGCAGTGGAAGTACACCGACGCCCCGGACGCCGACGCGCGCGCGATCCAGGCCGCCTACTGGGCGGACACCTGGGCCAAGGCGCAGGGCAAGGGCGCCGATGTGGCGACCACGGTCGCCAAGGCCGGAAAGATGGGCGACTACCTGCGGTACTCGTTCTTCGACAAGTACTTCAAGAAGATCGGCAACTGCACGAGTCCGTCCTGCCCGGCGGGCACCGGCAAGGACAGCGAGCACTACCTGCTGTCCTGGTACTACGCCTGGGGCGGTTCCAGCGGTACGGGCGGCGGCTGGTCCTGGCGGATCGGTGACGGCGCCTCGCACTTCGGCTACCAGAACCCGCTGGCGGCCTACGCGTTGACCACCGACCCGGCGATGGCCCCCAAGTCGGCCACCGGCAAGCAGGACTGGTCGACCAGCCTCACCCGGCAGTTGGAGTTCTACACCTGGCTCCAGTCCAAGGAGGGCGGCATCGCGGGCGGTGCCACCAATAGCTGGGACGGCGCCTACGCCCAGCCCCCGGCCGGCACGCCGACCTTCTACGGGATGGCGTACGACTGGGAGCCCGTCTACCACGACCCGCCGTCGAACCAGTGGTTCGGCATGCAGGCGTGGTCGATGGAGCGCGTCGCCGAGTACTACCAGCAGACCGGTGACGCCAAGGCCAAGGCGGTGCTCGACAAGTGGGTGACCTGGGCGATCTCCCAGACCACCATCAACCCCGACGGCACCTTCAAGATCCCGTCCGACCTGGCCTGGACCGGCGCTCCCGACACCTGGAACGCCGCCTCGCCGGGCGCCAACGCCAACCTGCACGTCACGGTCACGTCCTACGGCAACGACCTCGGTGTCGCCGCCGCCCTGGCCAAGACCCTGTCGTACTACGGCGCCAAGTCCGGGAACGCCGCCGCCAAGACCACGGCCAAGGCGCTGCTGGACGGCATGTGGAGCAACAACCAGGACGCCCTGGGCATCGCGGTGCCGGAGACCCGTACGGACTTCTCCCGCTTCAACGACCCGGTCTACGTCCCGTCCACCTTCTCCGGCGCCATGCCGAACGGCGACAAGATCAACTCCAGCTCGACCTTCCTGGAGCTGCGTTCCTTCTACAAGAACGACCCCAACTGGTCCAAGATCGCCACCTACCTCGGCGGAGGAGCCGCCCCGACCTTCACCTACCACCGCTTCTGGGCCCAGGCGGACATCGCGCTGGCGATGGGCTCGTACGCGCTGCTCTTCAACGAGTGAGGCGGCGTACGACCACCCCTGATGTGACGTGAGTCACGCGAGAGGCCCGGTCCGCTTCCGCGGGCCGGGCCTCTCGTATGGGGTGAGTGACGGGACTTGAACCCGCGGCCACCTGGACCACAACCAGGTGCTCTACCAACTGAGCTACACCCACCATGTCCGGCGCTTTCAGGCGCCGACCTGAAGAAGTGTACAGGGTGCGGGGGCGTGCTCGCGCATCCCTTTTGGCGAGCTTTCGCGGCCGCTTCCCGCGGCCTTTCCTGGCCGCTCAGCAGGGCCTTCCGGCCGCGCTACTCCGCCGGCAGGACGTGCTTGGCCGCGATGGCCCGCACGGTGTCGGTGTCCGGCCCCGGCTGGGGGACGAAGACCGCCTCGCGGTAGTAGCGCAGCTCCGCGATCGACTCGCGGATGTCGGCCAGCGCCCGGTGGTTGCCGTTCTTCTCCGGGCTGTTGAAGTACGCGCGCGGGTACCAGCGGCGGGCCAGCTCCTTGATCGAGGAGACGTCCACGATCCGGTAGTGCAGGTGCTGTTCCAGGGTCCCCATGTCGCGCGCGAGGAAGCCGCGGTCGGTGGAGACCGAATTCCCGCACAGCGGCGCCTTGCGCGGCTCGGCCACATGCTCGCGCACGTACCCCAGCACGATCTTCTCGGCCTCTTCGAGCGTGATCCCGCCGGGCAGCTCCTCCAGCAGACCGGAGGAGGTGTGCATCTCCCGCACGATGTCCGGCATGGTCACGAGCGCCTCGTCGGGCGGCCGGATGACCACGTCCACCCCGTCCCCGAGCACATTCAGCTCGGAGTCCGTGACGAGCGCGGCCACCTCGATCAGCGCGTCGTGGGCCAGCGACAGCCCGGTCATCTCACAGTCGATCCACACCATCCGGTCGTTCATACGCCTCACCCTACGGGGCGATCCCGTGAGCCGGGCAGTGCGGCGCCCAGGCTGCGTGGGGCGCGCAGCCGCCCCCGGGACGCGCTCTCGGCCGCCTCGGCCCTGCTGCCGGGCTGCTCGGGCACACGGGCGGCGACATAGGCGTCACTGTCCGTCTTGCCGGGGGCGGCCAGGATCTGGGAGACCGGGCCGCGCCGGGGCGGCGGCAGGTCGGGTGCGGGCGGCGTGCGGTCCGGCTCGTCCTGCGGCCTGCGGGCGCGGTAGGCCGCCCGGTAGGACGCGGGGGAGGAGCCGAGCTGCCGCCGGAAGTGCCCGCGCAGCGCGACGGGCGAGCGGAAGCCGCAGCGGCCCGCCACCTCGTCGACCGAGTAGTCCGACGTCTCCAGCAGCCGCTGCGCCTGGAGCACCCGTTGGGTGATCAGCCACTGCAACGGCGCGCTGCCGGTGAGCGAGCGGAACCGCCGGTCGAACGTCCGACGGCTCATGTACGCGCGCGCGGCCAGCGCCTCGACGTCGAACTGCTCGTGAAGATGCTCCAGCGCCCAGGCGACGACCTCGGCCAGCGGGTCGGCGCCGATCTCCTCGGGTAAAGACCGGTCGAGGTGTCGCTGACCGGTCTGCCAGTCCGCCCGGCGGGGCGGTACGACCAGGCGTCTGGCCAGCGCCGCCGCGGCCTCGCCGCCGTGGTCGGTGCGCACCACGTGCAGGCACAGGTCGATCCCGGCGGCGGTCCCCGCGGAGGTGAGGACGTCGCCGTCGTCCACGAACAGTTCCCTGGGGTCCACGTGCACCGAGGGATACCGTTTGGCGAGCGTGGGCGCGTACATCCAGTGTGTGGTGGCCGGGCGGCCGTCCAGCAGCCCGGCGGCGGCCAGCACGAAGGCGCCGGTGCACAGTCCGATGATCCGGGCACCCTCCTCGTGGGCGCGGCGGATCGCGTCCAGCGCCTCGGGCGGCGGTGCCTGGGAGATCGAGCGCCAGGTGGGCACGACGACCGTGCCGGCCCTGGAGAGTGCCTCCAGGCCGTAGGGCGCGGTCAGTTCGAGTCCGCCGGTGGTCCGCAGCGGGCCGTCCTCCCCGGCGCAGACCAGCAGCCGGTAGCGGGGCACGCCCGCGTCCTGCCGGTCTATGCCGAAGACCGAGAGCGGTATGGAGCTCTCGAAGATCGGTCCGCCGCTGAAGAGCAGCACGGCGACGACTTCCGGTCGGCGTCGCGCGGAAAGTTTACGAATGGCGCGAGGCGATGCCGATGGTGCTTGCGACGGACTGTCCGCCGCCGTAACGGAACTGGACTCCTGGCTCATGGAGCTCAAGCCCCCCTCGAATCGACGCGTCGTCCCCTCGGTCCTGCATGTTTTCCCCCATGAGGCCACCCATGATCAAATCTACTGTGTCAGGTGGGGCGTTAGTGACTAGTTCACCATCTGACGCTAAGTCGACAAGACAACGTGGCGTAAAGCATTCGATCACGAAGCGTTTCACTCGCTGAGCCCGCTGGGAAGTACGCCTCCCGCCACACGGGCCACCAAACGCCCCCTCCGCGTCTTTGGGCATCGTAGAACCGCAGGTGGTGGGGGTGTTAATGATCCGGAAGCCCAATCGGCGCGCAGGGAAGAGAAGTTGGCCGAAAAACGTCGTTCGGCGGGCCGGTGTGCGTAAAGGGCGCCGGGTAGTGCGCCCACCGCGTGCGGGGAGCGGTGCGCGGCGCGCGGCCGGCCGGCGCGCCTGCCGGAGCCCGAACACGTCGTTCACGTGCGCCGGAGGTGTCCTGCGCACCGGTCCGAGGTCCCTCCGGCGGGGTTCCGAGGCGTTCCGGAAGAGCCACGGACGGGTGATCCCGATGCGCCCCCACGGTGCGCCGGTGCGCTGAACCGTGCCGCCGGTTGGCGTGATGGCGTTGCACTCTGGGCCCGGCTCCGGCATTCTTCCGGAAACTCCGGGTACCTGCCGGGTACGACAGGGCTGTGGAGCCCCGGCAAGCCTGTGCAGGCGGTCTCCGCGGCCGTACTCTGGAGTCAGTGGGACGGGAAGTGGCGAACTGGCCGAAACCGGCTGGTTCCGGCGGCCCGCCCCGCGCGCACCGTCCTTGTCCGCCGCTCGGCGCGTCAGCGCCGCCCTCGCCGAGAATCCGCATCATGGCCGGTCATGAGTTTCCCGAGCCCGCCGACGGCAGGCCGCTCGCCGAGTCGGCGGCGCTGCCCGAGCAGGCTCCAGCGCTGCGGCACGCCTGCGATCCTGCCTTCCGGCACGGGGTCGTGGTGGGCTTCGACGGTTCCCTCTCCAGCGAGCGCGCCCTGTCCTACGCCATCGGCATGGCCCGCAGGACGCACTCCGCGCTGATCATCGTGCATGTCGCCAACCGGCTTCCGGCCACCGTGTGGGCGGGCTGCGAACCGCCGGTCTTCGTGGACGTGCCCGACCACCGCACCGAAGTCCTCGGCCTCGAACTGGCCTGCGCGGACCACCTCGCCGAGATCTCCTGGGTGTTGGTGGAGCGCGGCGGCGACATCTGCCATGAGTTGGAGGAGGTCGGCCGGGAGTACGAGGCCGACGCCATCGTGGTGGGCGGGACGCACGGCCTGGTCGGCCGGATCTTCGGCTCGGTCGCCGGGCGGCTCGCGCGGCGGGCGCAGCGGCCCGTGGTGGTCATTCCGTAGGGCGCGGAGGGTCGCGGCGGGTCGCGGAGGGTCGCGGAGGGTCGTGGCGGGCGGTCGCACGTTCCGTGCGGGATCGTCCCGTACGGACATTTACGAAGGCCCCCGCCGGGCTGGCGGGGGCCTTCGCCGTATGCGCGACCGGCGACGAGCCGATCGCTCGGCTACTCGACGGTCACGGACTTCGCCAGGTTACGCGGCTTGTCGATGTCCCGGCCCAGCGCGAGGGCCGTGTGGTACGCGAAGAGCTGGAGCGGGATGCCCATCAGGATCGGGTCCAGCTCGTTCTCGTTCTTCGGTACGACGATGGTGTCGTCGGCCTTTTCCTGCGGCTGGTGCGCCACCGCGAGGATGCGCCCGCTGCGGGCCTTGATCTCCTCCAGGGCCGCCCGGTTCTTCTCTAGCAGGTCGTCGTCCGGCACGATCGCGACCGTCGGCATGGACGGGTCGATCAGGGCCAGCGGCCCGTGCTTCAGCTCCGAGGCCGGGTACGCCTCCGCGTGGATGTACGAGACCTCCTTGAGCTTCAGCGACGCCTCGCGGGCCACCGGGTAGCCGCGTACCCGCCCGATGAACAGCATCGACTTGGCGTCCGCGTACCGCCTGGCCAGCGCCTTGATCTCCGGCTCGGTCTTCAGGATCTCGTCGATCTGGCCGGGCAGCCGGCGCAGGCCCTCGATGATCCGCTTGCCGTCGGCCACCGACAGGTCGCGGATCCGGCCCAGGTGCAGGGCGAGCAGCGCGAAGGCGACCACGGTGTTGGTGAAGCACTTGGTGGACACCACGCAGACCTCGGGCCCGGCGTGCACATAGGTGCCGCCGTCCGCCTCGCGGGCGATGGCCGAACCGACCACGTTGACCACGCCCAGCACCCGCGCGCCCTTGCGCTTGAGCTCCTGGACGGCGGCCAGCACGTCGTACGTCTCGCCGGACTGGGAGACCGCGACATAGAGGGTGTCGGGGTCGACCACCGGGTTGCGGTAGCGGAATTCCGAGGCGGGCTCGGCGTCCGCGGGGATACGGGCCAGCTCCTCGATCAGCCCGGCGCCGATCTGCCCCGCGTGGTAGCTGGTACCGCAGCCGAGGATCTTGATCCGGCGCACCCGGCGGGCCTCGCCCGGCTCCAGGTTCAGGCCGCCCAGGTGCACGGTGGAGAACCGGTCGTCGATCCGGCCGCGCAGCACGCGGTCGACCGCCTCCGCCTGCTCGGAGATCTCCTTGTGCATGTACGTGTCGTGGCCGCCCATGTCGTACGACTCGGCCTCCCACTCCACGGTGGTCGGCGTCGCCGTGGTCAGCGAGCCCTCGGTGGTGTACGTGCGGAAGTCGTCGGCCTTGAGGGTGGCCATCTCGCCGTCCTGCAAGGTGACGACCTGGCGGGTGTGGGCGACGAGCGCGGCGACGTCGGAGGCGACGAACATCTCCTTCTCGCCGATGCCGAGGACGACGGGGGAGCCGTTGCGGGCCACGACGATGCGGTCGGCGAAGTCGCGGTGCAGGACGGCGAGGCCGTAGGTGCCCTCGACCGAGCGCAGCGCCTCGCGGACCTTCTCCTCCAGGGTCTCCGCCTGGGCCCGGCCGATCAGGTGGGCCAGTACCTCGGTGTCGGTCTCCGAGGCGAAGGTGACGCCGTCGGCGGAGAGCTTGGCGCGCAGCTCGGACGCGTTGTCGATGATCCCGTTGTGGACGATCGCGACCTTGCTGTCCCCGTCGAGGTGCGGGTGCGCGTTGTGGTCGCTCGGGGCGCCGTGGGTGGCCCAGCGGGTGTGCGCGATGCCGGTGGTGCCCGCGAAGCGCTTGGGGATGCGGGCTTCCAGCTCGCGCACCCGGCCCTTGGCCTTCACGGTCCTCAGCTCGCCGGACTTTCCGGTGATCACGACGCCCGCGGAGTCGTAACCCCGGTACTCCAGCCGCTGCAACCCTTCGAGGAGCAGCGGTGCCACGTCACGCCTGCCGATGTATCCGACGATTCCGCACATATGGTCGTCCCTCGTCCCTGTGTCTGTCCGTGTTCTGTTCTGTTCTTTTCGGCCCCCGGGTGCCCTGTCCCGGTGGCCGACGGTGCTCGGCCGGTCAGCCGCTCAGCCGCTCGACCGCATTGTCGGCTCGGTCGCTCGGTCGCTCGGCCGCATCGTTGGCTCGGTCGCTCAGCCGTAGACGATGCGGCGGAGCTGGCGCTGCGAGAGGGCCGAGGGGGCCACCGCGCGGTGCGGCAGCTCCTCGGCGATCCGCTCGAAGATGTCCGCGTTGACCAGGCCCTTGGCCTGGAGTTCGCGGTGTCTCCTGCGGACGAACTCCTCCGTCGTCTCGTCGAAGTACGCCAGCACGTCCAGCACCACCCGGCTCGCCTCGCCGCGGTGCAGCGGCGTGGAGCGCACCAGGTGGTCGATCAGGTCCTCGTAGGACGTCCGGCGTTCGAGCACCCGTCGATACTGATGTGATCATCTGCGCTTTGCAAGAATCCTGCCCGATTTCGGGCAGGGAAAGCGGCCAAGGGGGTGAAAATTCGGCCGTTACGGACGAAGACGGCACTGCTGCGGGCGCGGACGGCCCGGTCGGCCCGGTTGGCCCGGTTACGGGTGCGGCCGGTGGGCCGCCAGGGGGTTGGGGAGGGTGCCCGCGAACTGGAGGGCGGCCGACGGGTCGGCGAGGTCGATCATCTGCTGGTTGTCACGGAGCTGGAGCCGGTTGAGGCAGGACAGGGTGAATTCCGGCGCGAAGAGGTCGTACCGCTTGAACCGGTCGGCGAGGTCGGGGTGGGCGGCCTGGTAGTCGGCGACGCACTCGGCGACCGTCCGCCAGAACACCGTTTCGTCCAGGATCTTCCCGGTGTGGAGGATCGCGCTGAGGAAGCGGAAGAAGCAGTCGAAGACATCGGTGAAGACGGCGAGCACCCGCTCGTCCTCCGGGACCTCGGCCCTGATCCGCTCCACCTCGGGCGGCAGCGGCGTCTCCGGGTCCATGATCACGATCTCCTCCGCGATGTCCTTGAACACCGCCCGCCGCACCGTCCCGGTCTCGTCCAGCACCAGGATCACGTTCTCGCCGTGCGGCATGAAGGCCAGTCCGTAGGCGTAGAGGCTGTGCAGCACCGGGACGAGATACGCGTCCAGGTAGCGCCGCAGCCAGGTCTCGGCGGGGAGGCCGGAGCGGGCGATGAGGGCGCCCGCGAAGGAGGTGCCCGCGTCCGTGCCGGTGCCTGTATCCGTACCCGTGCTCGTGCTCGTGTCGGCGTCGGTGTGCAGCAGCGACGCCATCGTGGCCAGGTGGTGGCCCGGCTCCAGGTCCGCGACCGGGCTCTCCCGCCACAGCGCGGCCAGCATCTTCCGGTACGGGGAACCGTACGCCGTGGCCGCCTCGTACTGCCGGTGGTGGTAACCGATCGCCGCCCGCTCGCGGATGATCGAGAAGCGGGCGGCGGTGAAGGTGGGGTCGGCGGCGATCAGTTCGGCGAGCCAGTCGTTGATCGCCGGGGTGGCCGCCATGTACGCGGCGGACAGGCCGCGCATGAAGCCCATGTTGAGGACGGACAGCGCCGTCTTCACATAGTGCCTGGTCGGGACGGTGGTGTTGAAGAACGTACGGACCGACTGCTGCGCCAGATACGCGTCGTCGCCGGGGCCGAGGCAGACCAGGTGCTGCCGGGCGACCTCGCCCGCGAAGGTGACCGAGAGCTTGTTCCACCACTGCCAGGGGTGGACCGGGATCAGCAGATACGCGGCCGGGTCGAGGCCCCGGCCGGTCAGCGCGGCGGCGAAGCGCCGGAGCTGCTCCCGGCCCAGTTCGGCGGTGAGGAAGTCCTCGTAGTCGATGCCCGCGCCCGCGCTGAAGGTGGTGCGGTCGCGGCGCGCGGCCAGCCAGATCAGCCGGACGGGGGAGGCGGCCTCGGGCGCGTACCGCGGGTGGTCGTCCGCGCCGAAGCCGAGCCGGCCGCTGTTGGCGACGAAGCAGGGGTGGCCCTCGGTCATCCCGGTCTCGATGGCCTGGAATCCGGCGCGGGTCAGCTCCGCCGCGCTCACCGGCGCGCGGTCGCGGGCGGCGAGCCTGAAGGCGGCGGCGGAGAGGGTCGCGCTGATCTCCTCCAGGTAGACCGGCAGGACGCTGTCGCTGATGGCGAGGGTGGTGCGCAGTTCGGTGATGAAGTCGAGCGCGTCGAGGGGGAGTTCGGCCTCCTGCCGGTGGCGGGTGACGCTCGCCGGGTCGATCCGCCAGTGGTCGAGGGCCAGGCGGCGGGCGGCGAAACGGTACGTCGTGGCGCCGTCGTCGCTGCGGACGAGGTAGCTGTCGTGGTCCTTCTGACCGTGCCGGGCGTCCGGGGCGTGCCGTGCGTCTGGGGCGTGCTGGGCGTCCTGGCCGTCCTGGCTCGCGGGCTCCGGGGTGAGCAGGCGTTCGTGGGTGAATTCGGCGAGGGCCTTGGCCACCAGGTGGCGGGTGGCCCGCTCCCACAGCTCCGGGGTGAGGTGGTCGACGTCGGTCATCGGGTGGCCTCGAAGCGCTCGCGGGTGCAGATGCTCAAGAAGGCGTCCTTCTCCGGCTTCTTGATCCGCTCGATGATCTCGAAGCCGACCGTCTCGTTGAGTACGTGCACCGCCGTGTTGCGGACGTCGGGCTCCACGATCACCCTGCGGGTCGCGGGATCGGCGAAGAGTTCGGCCATCACGGCCCTGATCACCGCGCGGGTGAAGCCGTGCACGGGGGTGTCGCAGGGCGCGACCAGGAAGTGCATGCCGACGTCACCGGGCCGCGCCGGGTAGAGCCCGACGAGTTCGACCCGCGCGGGGTCGTACCGTTCCATCAGGAAGACGGGCCGTCCGTCCTGGAGGCCGAGGAACGCCGCCTCGTACGGGGCCTGCGCGATCTCGGTGTACGCGCGCTCGACGTCGTAACGGCTCGCGTCGCCCATCAGCCAGAAACCGGCTTTCGGGTGCGTCACCCAGGTGTGCAGCAGGTCGGCGTCGGCGAGGGGGTCGACCGGGCGGAAGGTGAAGTCGAGGTCTGTGCCGGTGCTGCCCGCGCTGTGCGCGGTGCTTGCGGTGCTTGCGCCGCTCACGCTGTTCGTGCTGCTCATGCGGTGAACTCCTGGAAGGCGATGGCCTGTTCCACGCGGTAGTGCTCGCGGCCGAGCAGCTCCCGGATGATGCGGGAGTTGCGGTAGGCCGCCATGCCGAGGTCGGGGGAGACGAAGCCGTGCGTGTGCAGTTCGGCGTTCTGCACGTAGATCGCGCGCTCGGTGACGTCGATGGCGTAGTCGCGGGTGACGTCGTAACGGCCCTGCTCGTCCCAGCGGATGCGGTCCCGGACGGGGGCGAGGAATTCCGGCACCTGGTAGCGGTAGCCGGTGGCGAGGACCAGGCCCTCGGTGTCGATCGTGAACTCCCCGCCCTGCTCGCGTTGGCACAGTCCGAGGGTGTACGTGCCGCTGTCGGCGTCGTACCGCGCGCTGTCGAGCGAGGTGTTGGTGAGCAGCCGGGTCGGGACCTTGCCGCGCCGGTTCTTCAGATAGAGCAGGTCGAAGATGTCATTGATCAGCTCCGAATTGATCCCCTTGTAGAGGTTCTTCTGCGAGACGTTCAGCGAGTCGCGGACCGGGGACGGCAGGGAATGGAAGTAGTCGACGTATTCGGGCGACGTCATTTCCAGCGTGAGCTTGGTGTATTCGAGCGGGAAGAAGCGCGGCGAGCGGGTCACCCAGTTCAGCGCGTAACCGTGCGCGTCGATGTCCTGGAGCAGGTCGTGGTAGATCTCGGCGGCGCTCTGCCCGCTGCCGACGATCGTGATGCTGCGCTTGCGCTGGAGGTCGCTCTTGGCCGCCAGATAGCGGGAGTTGTGGATGAGGTCGCCGCCGAGCCCTTCGCAGGCGGCGGGGACGTACGGCGGTGTGCCGGTGCCGAGGACCAGTCGGCGCGTACGGTGCGCCGCGCCGCTCGCGGTCCGTACGACGTAGGTCCCGCCGTGCGTGTCCTCGTGCGTGCCGTCGTGCGTTGCGCCGTCCTCGTAGGTCACCTCGGTGACCGTCTGTCCGAAGCGGATCGACGGGATGCGGGCTGCGGCCCAGCGGCAGTAGTCGTTGTACTCCTCGCGCAGCGGATAGAAGCTCTCGCGTATGTAGAAGGAGTACAACCGCCCCGATTCCTTGAGGTAGTTGAGGAAGCTGAAGGGCGAGGTGGGGTCGGCGAGGGTCACCAGGTCCGACATGAACGGCGTCTGGAGGGTGCTGCCCTCCAGGAACATGCCGGAGTGCCAGTCGAAGTCCGGTTTGGCCTCCAGGAAGAGCCCGTTGAGGTCGTCGATCGGCTCGGTCAGGCAGGCCAGGCCCAGATTGAACGGGCCGAGGCCGATCGCGATGAAGTCGAACTCCGGTTCCGGCGCGGCGGGTTCGGATGCCGAGTCCGGGTCACGAGGCGTGGACAAGTGCGTCTCCCAGGTACTGGTCCGCGTGCTCGGCGAGCAGGTCGAGGACGGTGGCGATGTCGGCGGGGGTGGTGCGCGGGTTGAGCAGGGTGAACTTCAGGTAGTGGCTGCCGCGTACCTTCGTGCCCGCCACGACGGCCTCGCCCGAGGCGAACAGCGCCTTGCGGGCGTGCAGGTTGGCGCGGTCGATCAGCGCCGGGCTGGTGACGGCGGCCGGGATCCAGCGGAAGACCAGCGTGGACAGGGTCGGCGGGGCGACCACTTCGAAGCGCGGGTCGGCGTCGAGCAGCTTCCAGCCCTCGGCGGCCAGGTCCACGACCTCGTCGAAGAGCTGGCCGACGCCGTCGGCGCCCATCACGCGCAGCGTCATCCACAGCTTGAGGGCGTCGAACCGCCGTGTGGTCTGGAGCGACTTGTCCACCTGGTTGGGGATGCGCTCGGTGGTGGTGCGGCGCGGGTTGAGGTAGTCGGCGTAGTACGTGGCGTGCCGCAGCGTGGTGCGGTCGCGGACCAGGAGGGCGCTCGAACTGACGGGCTGGAAGAAGGACTTGTGGTAGTCGACGGTCACCGAGTCGGCGCGCTCGATGCCGTCGAGCAGGTGGCGGCGGGTGGGGGAGACCAGCAGGCCGCAGCCGTACGCGGCGTCCACGTGCAGCCACACGCCGTGGCGCTCGCACAGGTCGGCGATGGCGGGCAGCGGGTCGATGGAGCCGAAGTCGGTGGTGCCCGCGGTGGCGACGACGGCCATCGGGGTCAGGCCCTCGCGGGCGCAGCGGTCCAACTCGCGGGCGAGCGCGAGGCTCTGCATCCGCTTGTTCTGGTCGCAGGGGACGGAGATGACGGCGTCGGCGCCGAGGCCGAGCAGCTTCGCGGACTTCTGGACGCTGAAGTGGCCGCACTCGGAGGCGAGGATGCGCAGCCGCGAGGAGGCGGCGCCGCGGGTGACGGCTTCCTCACGGGCGAGCAGCAGCGCCTGGAGGTTGGACTGGGTGCCGCCGCTGGTGAAGACGCCGTCGGCCGCCGGGCCGAGGCCCGCGCGCTCGGCCGTCCAGTCGATCATGCGGCGCTCGATGAGGGTGGCGCCGGCGCTCTGGTCCCAGGTGTCGAGGGAGGAGTTGACGGCGCTGAGCACGGCCTCGGCGGCGACGGCCGGTATGACGACCGGGCAGTTGAGGTGCGCGAGGTAGCGGGGGTGGTGGAAGTAGACGGCGTCGCGCAGATAGACCGCTTCGAGTTCGTCCAGCGCGGCGGCGGTGTCGCCGAGCGGCTGGGCGAGGTCGATCGCGTCGATCCGGGGCGCGAGGGCTTCCGGGGTGATACCGGTGAAAGGCCGGTCGGTCGCGGCGAGGGTGGCCGCCACCCGCTCGACTCCCTGGGAGACGGAGCGCAGATAGTGCTCCGTCGTGGCGTCGTTGAGCAGGTGTGAGCGCATGGGCAGACCTCTCGTTGAGCGGCTGAGTTAGGTTAGCCTAACCTAACTCACCGCTTCAACGGTCCTGTGTCCCAGTTGTCTCAGGGATCACTCTTCCCCGCAGGCGGGTGTTCTAGCCCACGAGCCCCAACTCCCGTGCGATCAGCATGCGCTGCACCTCGCTGGTGCCTTCGCCGATCTCCAGGATTTTGGAGTCCCGCCACATACGGGCCACCGGATATTCGTTCATGAAGCCGTAGCCGCCGTGGATCTGTGTGGCCTCACGGGCGTTGGTGACCGCGATCTCGGAGGAGTAGAGCTTGGCCAGTGCCGCCTCCTTCTTGAACTCGTCGCCGTGCACCAGCCGCGACGCCGCGTCCCGCCACGCCAGCCGCGCCGTGTGGGCCCGCATCTCCATGTCCGCGATCTTGAACTGGATCGCCTGGTTGTCACCGATCGGACGCCCGAAGGCGTGCCGGGTCTTGGCGTACGACAGCGACTCGTCCACACAGCCCTGCGCCAGACCGGTGGACAGGGCCGAGATCGCGATCCGCCCCTCGTCCAGGATGCGCAGGAACTGCGCGTAGCCCCGGCCCTCCTCGCCCAGCAGATTCGCCGCGGGCACCCGGCAGTCGGCGAAGGACAGCTCGCGGGTGTCCGACGCGTTCCACCCGACCTTGCTGTACTTCTTCGACACCGTGAAGCCGGGCGTCCCCGACGGCACGATGATCGAGGAGATCCGCGGCCTGCCGTCGTCCTTGCGGCCGGTCACCGCCGTCACCGTGACCAGCCCGGTGATGTCGGTGCCCGAGTTGGTGATGAAGCACTTGGTGCCGTTGATCACCCACTCGTCGGTCGCCTCGTCCAGCCGCGCGGTGGTACGGGTGCCGCCCGCGTCGGAACCGCACTCCGGCTCCGTCAGCCCGAACGCGCCCAGCATCTCGCCCGAGCAGAGCTTCGGCAGCCAAGTGCGCTTCTGCTCCTCGGTGCCGAACCTGAACACCGGCATCGCGCCCAGCGACACCCCGGCCTCCAGGGTGATCGCCACCGAGGAGTCCACGCGGGCCAGCTCCTCCAGCGCGATGCACAGCGCGAAGTAGTCGCCGCCCATCCCGCCGTACTCCTCGGGGAACGGCAGCCCGAACAGGCCCATCCGCCCCATCTCCCGCACGATCTCGTACGGGAACTCCTGCTGCTCGTAGAACTCGCCGATCTTCGGCGCGATCACGTCCTTGGCGAACTCCGCGACCGTGGCGCGCAGTTCCTCGTACTCGGCGGACAGACGGTGGTCGATCGACATGGCTACTGCTCCTGGTGGGTCAGGGCGCGGACGGTACGGGACGGGCTCGGCCGTCCCAGGTGCTCCGCCATCCACACGCTTGTGGCGCTGAGGCGGTCCAGATCGACCCCGGTGCGGATGCCGAGGCCGTGCAGCATCCAGACGAGGTCTTCGGTGGCGAGGTTTCCGGTGGCGCTCTTGGCGTACGGGCAGCCGCCGAGGCCGCCCGCGGAGGCGTCCACGACGGTGACGCCCCGCTGGAGCGCGGCCAGCGTGTTGGACAGCGCCTGGCCGTAGGTGTCGTGGAAGTGCACGGCGAGCTTGTCGACCGGGACGCCGTTGCCGCCGGAGCCGCCGGTCAGTTCGTCCAGCAGCGCCGTGACGTGGCCGGGCGTCGCCACCCCGATCGTGTCGCCGAGGCTCAGTTCGGTGCAGCCCAGTTCGTACAGCCGCCGGGCCGCGGCGGCGACCTGCCCGATCGGGACCGGGCCCTCCCAGGGGTCGCCGAAGCACATCGACAGATAGCCGCGGACGGTGGCGCCCGCGTCCCTGGCCCTGGTCACCACCGGGGCGAACATCGCCAGCGACTCCTCCACCGTCCGGTTGAGGTTGGCGCGGGCGAAGGACTCGGTGGCGCTGCCGAAGACCGCGATCTCCCGCACGCCCAGCTCCAGCGCCCGCTCCAGACCCCGCTCGTTCGGCACCAGCACCGGCAGCCGCACCGCCGGGTCCAGGTCCGCGAGCAGCGGCATCAGATCGGCCGCGTCGGCCAGTTGGGGCACCCACTTGGGGTGGACGAAGCTGGTCGCCTCGATCGTGCCGAGCCCGGCCGCGGCGAGCCGGTGCACGAACTCCGCCTTCACGGCGGTCGGCACGGTCGCCTTCTCGTTCTGCAATCCGTCCCGCGCGCCGACCTCGTGGATCCGCACGGCCGTCGGCAGCCCGGCCGCGGGTACGGCCATCGGCAGTCCGGCGGGCAGCGCGCCGCCGGTCGCGTCCGTCGTCGTACCCGCGGCGGCGCCGCTGGGTGTCCCGGACGCGGCCGGGCTCCGGTCGGCGGTGCTCATGACGCCTCCCCGGCAGTCGGCGCGGAAGCCGGCGCGGTGGTCTGACCGGCAGCGGGTGCGGTGGTCCGCGCGGCGGTCGGTCCGGCGGGCGGCTCGGGCGCTGTTCCGGCGGCTGCCGCGGGTGTTGCCGCCTCGGCCGGGTCCTGCGGGGCCGACGGGGTGACCACCGCAAGCACCTGGTCCATCGCCACGGTGCTGCCCGCGGTGACGTCGATCTCGGACACCGTCCCGTCGTGCGGGGCGGTGATCACGTGCTCCATCTTCATGGCCTCCACCACCAGCAGGCTCTGGCCCGCCACGACCTCGTCCCCCTTGCCGACCTTCACCACCGTGACCGTGCCGGGCATAGGCGCCGTCAGCGCACCGCCCCCGCCCCCGCCCGCGGCGCCGCGCAGGGCCGCGGCCACCGGGTCGTACGCCCGTACCCACCAGCCGTCGCCGTCCCGGCCCAGCCACTCGCCCGCGTGCCGGAAAGCGGTCACCGTGCCCTCGCGGTGGAGCAGCGCGCGGGGTCCGTCCAGCGTCAACCGGGCCGCCGTGGCCGGTCCTTCGCCGATCCGCACCAGGCCGTCGCGGACCCGTACCGTCACCGGTTCCCGGCCGGGAACCCGCAGGTGGTGCACCGTCCAGGCGGCCTCGCCGCCCAGCCGCCAGCCGCTCGGCACCGAGAACGGGTCGGTCCAGCCGCCCGCGTCCGGGGCCGGGGCCAGCGCGGCCTGCCGCAGCAGCGCCGCCGCCGCGTACACCTCGTCCGGCACGCCGGGCGGCAGCAGTTCGGCGGCGTCCCGGTCGATCAGCCCGGTGTCCAGCTCGCCCGCGACCACCGCCGGGTGGGCCAGCAGCCTGCGCAGGAAACCGGTGTTGGTGTCCAGGCCCAGCACGACGGTGTCCGCCAGCGCGGCCCGCAGCCGTCGCAGCGCCGTGGCCCGGTCGGGGCCGTAGGCGATCACCTTGGCCAGCATCGGGTCGTAGGCCGTGCCCACCTCCGTGCCGACCGCGAGACCCGAATCGACGCGCACTCCGGGGCCGGTCGGTTCGGCCAGCGCCACGACGGTGCCCGCGGACGGCAGGAAGTCCACCCGGCCGTCGCCCGCTCTGGCGGTCTCCGCGCAGATCCGCGCCTCCATGGCGTGGCCGGTCATGGCGATGGCCCGCTGTCCGAAGCCCAGCCGCTCGCCGCACGCCACCCGGAGCTGCCACTCGACCAGGTCGAGCCCGGTGACCAGCTCCGTCACCGGGTGCTCCACCTGGAGGCGAGTGTTCATCTCCATGAAGAAGTACGCGCCGGGGTCGGCGCCGGGGACGATGAACTCCACCGTGCCCGCGCCCGTGTAGCCGCACGAGCGGGCGGCCTGCACCGCGGCCTCGCCCATCGCCTGCCGGGTCGCCTCGTCGAGCAGGACCGAGGGGGCCTCCTCGATCACCTTCTGGTGCCGTCGTTGCAGCGAGCACTCGCGCTCGCCGAGGTGCACCACCGAGCCGTGGCCGTCGGCCAGGACCTGGATCTCGATGTGCCGCGGGCGGTCGATCCACCGCTCCACCAGCAGCGTGTCGTCGCCGAAGGAGCCGCGCGCCTCGCGCCGGGCCGCCGCGATCTCCTCGGCCAGCAGGGCCTCGTCGCGCACCAGCCGCATGCCCTTGCCGCCGCCGCCCGCCGAGGGCTTGAGCAGCACCGGCAGGCCGATCTCCCGTGCCGCGTCGGCCAGTTGGTCGTCGGTGAGCCCGCTGCCCGTGCTGCCGGGCACGACCGGGACGCCCGCGGCCCGGACCGTCTCCTTGGCGCGGATCTTGTCGCCCATCAGCTCGATGGCCTCGGCGGGCGGTCCGATGAAGACCAGGCCCGCCTCGGCGCAGGCGCGGGCGAAGGCCGCGTTCTCCGCCAGGAAGCCGTAGCCGGGGTGGACCGCCTGGGCACCCGTCTCGACGGCCGCCCGTACCTGCTCGGCGGCCGACAGATAGTTCTCGATCCGTACCGCGGTGTCCGCCTCGCGTACGTGCCGGGCGTCGGCGTCGGCGTCGGTGAAGACGGCGGCCGAGCGGACGCCCAGCTCCCGCAGGGTCCGCAGCACGCGGACGGCGATCTCGCCGCGGTTGGCGACCAGGACGGTGTCGAACATGGGGCTCGCGCTCCCGGCGGTTGCGGTGTTCATGGTCGGCACGCCCCTCACATCCGGAAGACGCCGTAGCCGGGCGCACCCGGATCGGCGGTCGGAAGGGGGGCGTTGGCGCAGGCGGTGAGGGCCAGGCCGAGGACGGTACGGGTCTCCAGCGGGTCGATCACACCGTCGTCCCAGAGCCTGGCGGTGGCGTAGTAGGCGTTGCCCTGCGTCTCGTACTGCTCGCGGACCGGGGCCTTGAACGCCTCCTCCGCCTCCTCGCTCCACTTCTCGCCCGCGGCGGCGAGCTGGTCGCGCTTGACGGTGGCCAGCACGGACGCGGCCTGCTCGCCGCCCATCACCGAGATCTTGGCGTTGGGCCACATCCACAGGAAGCGCGGGCTGTAGGCCCGGCCGCACATCGAGTAGTTGCCCGCGCCGTAGGAGCCGCCGATCACCACGGTCAGCTTGGGCACGCGCGCGCAGGCGACCGCCGTGACCATCTTCGCGCCGTGCTTGGCGATGCCGCCCGCCTCGTACTGGCGGCCGACCATGAAGCCGGAGATGTTCTGGAGGAACAGCAGCGGGATGCCGCGCTGGTCGCACAGCTCGATGAAGTGCGCGCCCTTGAGGGCGGATTCGGCGAACAGGATGCCGTTGTTGGCCACGATGCCGACCGGATGGCCCTGGATGTGGGCGAAACCGGTGACCAGCGTGGTGCCGTACTCCGCCTTGAACTCGGCGAAGCGGCTGCCGTCCACCAGCCGCGCGATGACCTCGCGGACGTCGTACGGGGTGCGGGAGTCGACCGGTACCGCACCGGTCAGCCCGGCCGGGTCCACGGCGGGCGGCTCCGCGGGCCGTACCGTCCACGGCGGGGCGCCGCGCGCGGGCAGGGTGGCGACGATGTCGCGGACGATGTCCAGCGCGTGGGCGTCGTCCTCGGCGAGGTGGTCGGTGACGCCGGAGACCCGGGAGTGCACCTCGCCGCCGCCCAGTTCCTCCGCGGTGACGACCTCGCCGGTGGCCGCCTTCACCAGCGGCGGGCCGCCGAGGAAGATCGTGCCCTGATTCCGTACGATCACCGCCTCGTCGCTCATCGCCGGGACGTAGGCGCCGCCCGCGGTGCACGAGCCCATGACGGCGGCGATCTGCGGGATGCCGCGCGCGGACATGGTGGCCTGGTTGTAGAAGATCCGGCCGAAGTGGTCGCGGTCGGGGAAGACCTCGTCCTGCCGGGGGAGGAAGGCGCCGCCGGAGTCGACCAGGTAGACGCACGGCAGCCGGTTGTCCAGGGCGATCTCCTGGGCGCGCAGATGCTTCTTGACCGTCATCGGGTAATAGGTGCCGCCCTTGACCGTGGCGTCATTGGCGACGACCACGACCTCACGCCCCGCGACCCGGCCGATCCCGGCGATCACCCCGGCGGCCGGTGCCTGCCCGTCGTACATCCCGTCCGCGGCCAGCGGCGCCAGCTCCAGGAAGGGTGAGCCGGGGTCGAGCAGCCCGTCCACCCGGTCTCTGGGCAGCAGCTTTCCGCGCGCGGTGTGGCGGGCGCGGGCTCTCTCGCCGCCGCCGAGCCGCGCGGCGGCCAGCTTGTCGCGCAGGTCCGCGGTCAATGCGGCATGAGCCTGCGCATTGGCCTGATACGCCTCTGACGCCGGATCTGCGGCGCTGGACAGGGCGGGTGCTGCCATGGTTCGGCCCCCCGGATGTTAGCGAGCGTTAACGTGATGACACCACGTTAACGCTCGCTAACTCGGTTGTCTAGACTCGATCTCATGAACCCGACGAAGACGGCGGAGAACCGTCGCGAGCAGATTCTCCGAGAGGCCGCCCGGCTCTTCGCCGAGCGCGGCTTCCACGGGGTCGGTGTCGACGAGATAGGCGCCGCGGTCGGCATCAGCGGCCCGGGTCTCTACCGGCATTTCGCGGGCAAGGACGCCATGCTCGCCGAGCTGCTGGTGGGCATCAGCGGCCGGCTGCTGACCGCGGGCAAGATGCGGGTCGCCGAGGCGACCGGGCCCGTCGAGGCGCTGGACGCGCTGGTCCGCGGCCATATCGACTTCGCGATCGACGACCGGCCGTTGATCACGCTGCACGACCGCGAGCTGGACCGGCTGCGCGACTCCGACCGCAAGCTGGTCCGCCAGCTCCAGCGACAGTACGTCGAGGAGTGGGTCGCGGTCGTGCGGCTGGTGCATCCGGGCGCCACCGAGCTGGAGGTGCGCGCGGCCGTGCACGCCGTCTTCGGTCTGCTCAACTCCACTCCGCACCTCGGCGAGCGCGGCGGACTGCCCGGCAGGACCGCGATGGCGGCCCTGCTGCACCGGCTCGCCCTCGGGGCGCTGGACGCGCTGGACGGTCTGGACAGCACGGCCGACTGGCGGGTAACTTACTGAGCGCTTGCTTAATGCTCGATTGTCGACCGCCCCGGCAGCGGACCCGGTCGCGGATGGGAGGCGCGCTGTGCGTCGTACGGTGTTCAACGAGGACCACGAAGCGTTCCGCGAGACGATACGTGCCTTCATCGAGGCCGAGGTCGTCCCCGTCCACGACGAGTGGCTGGCGGCTGGCCTGGTCCCGCGCGACTTCTACTACAAGCTCGGCGAGCTGGGCGTCTTCGGCATCGAGGTGCCCGAGGAGTTCGGCGGCGCGGGCGAGCACAGCTTCAAATTCCAGGCCGTCATCAGCGAGGAGTGCGCCCGCGCGGGCGTCAGCTTCGGCGGCAGCGGGGTCCACGTCGGCCTCTGCCTGCCCTACGTGATGGCCTACGCCACCGACGAGCAGAAGAAGCGCTGGCTGCCCGGCTTCGTCAGCGGCGAGACGATGTTCGCCATCGCCATGACAGAACCCGGCACCGGCTCCGACCTCGCGGGCATGAAGACGACGGCCAAGCTCTCCGCCGACGGCACGCATTACGTGCTCAACGGCGCCAAGACCTTCATCACCGGCGGCGTCCACGCCGACCGCGTCATCGTCTGCGCCCGCACCGCCCCCGCCACGCCCGAGGACCGCCGCGCGGGCATCTCCCTGTTCGTCGTGGACACCAAGGCCGACGGATACGCGGTCGGCCGCAAGCTCGACAAGCTCGGCCTGCGCACCTCCGACACCGCGGAACTCTCCTTCTCCGACGTCAAGGTCCCGCTCGAGGACCTGCTCGGCGAGGAGGGCAAGGGCTTCTCCTACCTCGGACAGAATCTCCCGCAGGAGCGGCTGGGCATCGCCGTCGGCGCGTACGCCCAGGCCGCCGCCGCGATCCGCTTCGCCCAGGCGTACGTCCAGGACCGGACCGTCTTCGGCCAGACCGTCGCGTCCTTCCAGAACACCAAGTTCGAACTCGCCGCCTGCAAGGCCGAGGTGGACGCCGCGCAGGCCGTCGTCGACCGCGCCCTCGAAGCGCACGACAAGAAGGAGCTGTCGGCCGCGGACGCCGCCTCCGCCAAGCTCTTCTGCACCGAGGTCGCCGCCCGCGTCATCGACCGCTGCCTCCAGCTCCACGGCGGCTACGGCTACATGAACGAGTACCCGATCGCCCGCCTGTACGCCGACAACCGCGTCAACCGGATCTACGGCGGCACGAGCGAGGTCATGAAGTCCATCATCGCCAAGTCGATGGGCCTGTGACCGTAGACCCATCCGTGAGAAAGCCGGCGGACGCGTGAATGCCGAAAGACCCGTGAACGACTCCCGGGATCCGCTCCAGTCCCTGCTCGATCTGCTCGACCTGGAGCGGATCGAGCGGGACATCTTCCGCGGTGTCAGCCGGTCGGCCGTGGTGCCCCGGGTCTTCGGCGGCCAGGTCGCCGCACAGGCCCTGGTCGCCGCGGGCCGCACGGCGCCCGAAGACCGCGGCGCGCACTCGCTGCACGCCTATTTCCTGCGGCCCGGCGACCCCGGCGCGCCGATCGTCTACCAGGTCGACCGGATCCGCGACGGCCGCTCCTTCACCACCCGGCGGGTCGTCGCGATCCAGCACGGCCAGCCGATCTTCCACCTCTCGGCGTCCTTCCAGGTCCACGAGGAGGGCCTGGAACACCAGGAGCCGATGCCGTACGCGCCCGACCCGGAGACGCTGCCGACGGCCGAGGAGATGCTGCCCGTACACGCCGCGCGGTTCCCCGACCCCACGGTGGTCGACCGGATACTTGAGACCCGCGCGGCCGTCGACCTGCGTTACGTCGAGGACCCGCCGTTCCTCACCGCGGGTGTCATCCGCGAACCGCGCTCCCAGGTCTGGTTCCGCGCCCGCGGCAAACTGGCCGACGACCCGCTGCTCCACGTCTGCCTCGCCACCTATGTGTCGGACATGACGCTGCTCGACTCGGTCCTGCTCGCCCACGGCCGCGGCGGCTGGACCGTCGGCGACGTGGTCGGCGCGAGCCTGGACCACGCCATGTGGTTCCACCGGCCCTTCCGGGCCGACGAATGGCTGCTCTACGACCAGCAGAGCCCGTCCGCCTCCGGCGGTCGCGGCCTCGGCACCGCCCGGATCTACACCCGCGACGGGCAGCTCGCCGTCTCGGTGATCCAGGAGGGCCTGGTGCGGGTGCCGCGCGACTGACGCTCACCCTTTCGGGTGAGCGCGGATCTCCGCTCCCGGATACCAGACACGCGGGGCATTCCGGCGCGGTGGCTCCCGAGGCGCGCCCCGGCTCTGATCGGGCGGCTCCGCCTACGCCGCCTCGACCGCCGGTCCGACCGGCAGCGTCGCCCGTACGAGAAAGCCCCCGGTCGCCGCGGGCGACGCGATGAATTCGCCGCCGAGCTGCACCGCCCGCTCGCGCAGCCCGGCGAGACCGTGGCCGCCCGAGGGCAGGGCCGGTCCCGGCGCCGCCGGCGCGGGTCCGTTGCGCACCTCCACCACCAGCACGTCGCCGCTGTGCCGCACCAGGACGTGGGTTTCCGCGCCTGGCGCGTGCTTGCGGATGTTGGTGAGCGCTTCCTGCACGATGCGGTACGCGGCGTGCTGGACGTCCGAGGGCAGGCGGGCGGTGTCGGCCGGGGCCATGGTGCCGGGCAGTTCGCCGTGCGTGCCGGGTCCCGCGGCGGCGACCAGCGCGGGTATGCCCGCGAGGCCGGGGCCCGCGTCCAGCGGCTGCCCCGACGTCACCGGCAGCCGCAGCAGCCCCACCATCCGGCGCAGCTCGTCCAGCGCGTCCCGGCTCAGCTCGCGCACCGCCCCGGCCGCCGCCCGCGCCTGCGGTCCCCGCGCGGTCGCCTCCAGGGCGCCGGACTGCACGGCGATCAGGCTGATGTGGTGCGCCACGGTGTCGTGCATCTCGCGGGCGAGCCGGGCCCGCTCCCGTACCACCGCCTGTTCCGCGGCCAGCTCTCGCTCCCGTTCCCTGCTGGCCGCCAGCTCCTCCAGCCGCCCGGCCAGCTCGCGCCGCGAGGCGGCGAACAGGCCCAGCGCGGTCGGCGCCAGGGCCAGCAGCGAGGACAGCATCACCGCGAGGATCGTGTCCGACAGCCCCCAGGGCGCCGGGGCGCGGAATGGCCAGGGCACGCAGGAGACCGTCGCCGCGAGCAGCGCGCAGCCACCGATCAGCAGGGCGCGGCGAGATATCACGCGCTCACCCGAACGGGTGAGCGTGGCCGATGAGGTAGCGGCCGTCGTCCCGGGTGGTAGGAGAGCCGCCGAGGCGAAGGACGTGGCGGGCGGCGTACCGGAGGGCGCGCTCTTCGAGGGCCGGGCCGGAGAAAACGGCCACCCTTGTGCGCGATGACGGTCGGGGCCGCCCGCGGCGATCTCGTAGAGCGCGCCCATCGGCGAGAACCAGATGTAGCCGAGCGAGAGCGCGGGCAGGGTCGCGGCGAAGGCGATCAGCGGGAAGCGGTGCCGGAACAGCAGCGCCAGCGTGCCCAGGGCCGCGAAGGCGAACGAGACCGGGCCGCCGAAGGAGCGCGTCGCCCACACCTCGGTCGCGGAGAGGGCGAACAGCGCGGCGTCCGGCAGGGCGACACGTGGCTTCACGATCACTTCGGCACCCGTACCAGCCCGGCCTGGTGCGCGACGACGGCGGCGGCCACCCGGTTGGGCGCGGCCAGCTTCCGCAGCACCGCGCGCACATGGTCCTTGACCGTGCCGACCGAGATCCCCAGCTCGGCCGCTATCCGGGCGTTCGGCAGCCCGGCCGCCAGCAGCCGCAGCACCTCGGTCTCGCGGTCGGTCAGCGGCGCCAGGGCCGCGGCGTGGGCGGACGCCTCGGGCGTACCGGGCCCCTTCGCGCCGTCGGAGCCGGGCGGACCGCCCAGGAAGCCGTCGACGACCGCGCGGCCCACGGTGGGGGTGAAGACGGTGCCGCCGCGCGCCATGACGCGTACCGCGTCGATCAGGGTGCCGACCGCGGTGTCCTTGAGCAGGAAGCCGGTGGCGCCCGCCGCCATCGCCGCGCGCAGATGGGCGCTGGTGTCGAAGGCGGTCAGCATGGCGACGGCGGGCGGCGAGGGCAGTGCCCGCAGGGCGCGCAGGACGGTCAGTCCGTCGTCGGGTGGCGGCATCACCGCGTCCAGCAGGACGAGGCCGGGACGCGTCGCGGTCACCGTCCCGACGGCGTCGTGCCCGTCGCAGTCCGCGACCACCCGGATGTCGCCGGAGGATTCGAGGATGCTTCGCAGGGCGGCCCTGACCAGTGCTTCGTCATCGACGATCACGACCTGGACCACTGCGCCTGCCTTCCTCGCCCCCTCTTGACCCTGATGTTCCTTTTGTTCCTTCATTGATGGTAGCGAGCGTAGCGACGGACAGGGACCGCGTCAGTTCCGCGCGGCCTGACCTGCGGCGGTCAGATCGGCGGTCGCCAGCAGATACGCGGTCAGCGGCGCGTAGTGCTGCGGCGGCACATTGTCGTCCAGCGGGACGGTCACCAGCAGGCTGCCCTCCGCCTCGCCGACGAAAAGCGCCGGGTCGTTGCAGTCCGCGAAGCCGACCGTGTCGATGCCGCGCTCACCCGCGTACCCCGCCCAGCCGTGGTCGGCGATCACCAGATCGGGCAGCGGCTCGCCGTCGCGCTCCAGCGCGTCCAGGATCTCCCGCATCGGGTCGGGCGAGTGGGTGTGCACCAGACCGCCCGCCCGGTGGACCATGGAAACGGACGCCAGGTGCCGGATCTCACCGCCGTCCGCGTACAGGCGCTCCGACGGGGTGATCAGCGTGCAGCCCGCCTCGCGCAGCGCGGCGGCCAGCTCCCAGTGGACGGCGAACAGACCCGCCGGGTGACCGGTCGCCACCAGCACCCTGGAGCCGTTTTCCGCCGCCTTGTGCAGCACATCGGCCATCCGGTCGAGCGCGTCGATCGTCAGCTCGGGATCGATGGTGTCCTGCCCGTGCCGGTGCCCGGGATCGGCGACGACACCGCACCGCTCGGCCATCAGCTCCAGCACCGCCGCCTGGTCGTCCCAGCGGTCACCCAGCTCCAGGCCGAACCAGTAGTAGCGATTTCCCTCGGCCAGCGCCCGGAAGTGGTCGAGGTTGTTCTCGCGGCTGGTCGCCACGTCGCCGGCTATCCGGGTGCTGGTCAGATGGGCGACGAGGGCCTGGCGGGTGGGTGCTGCGGCAGCTGGATCCATGGGCATGCGCACATTGTCCCGCTCCGCCGCTCGGACGTGCGTCCGGCCGGGGATCGACGCCGAGGCGTAATCGGAACCCCCGATTGGAGGAAACGTACATTCCGGTGGCTTCCGGCGGCCACGTAGGGTCGGCCTCGCCCCTCAGGCGGGCGATCCCCAACGAAAGAGGCAGCCACCCATGAGCAGCGCAGAGCCGCGCGGCCCCGTCGATTCCTCGCGTATCCCGCGCTACGCGGGACCGGCCACCTTCGCGCGCCTGCCGCGCCTGGACGAGGTCGGCGCCGCCGACGTCGCGGTCGTCGGCGTGCCCTTCGACTCCGGCGTCTCCTACCGGCCCGGCGCGAGGTTCGGCGGCAACGCGATCCGCGAGGCGTCACGGCTGCTGCGCCCGTACAACCCGGCGCAGGACGCGTCGCCCTTCGCGCTCGCCCAGGTCGCGGACGCGGGCGACATCGCCGCCAACCCGTTCGACATCAACGAGGCCGTGGAGACCGTCCAGGCCGCGGCGGACGGCCTGCTGGGCACCGGTGCCCGGCTGATGACGCTCGGCGGCGACCACACCATCGCGCTGCCCCTGCTGCGCGCCGTCGCGCGCAAGCACGGCCCGGTGGCGCTGCTGCACTTCGACGCGCACCTGGACACCTGGGACACCTACTTCGGCGCCGAGTACACCCACGGCACGCCCTTCCGGCGCGCGGTCGAGGAGGGCATTCTCGACACGTCGGCGCTGTCGCACGTCGGCACGCGCGGCCCGCTGTACGGCAGGAAGGACCTGGACGACGACGAGAAGATGGGCTTCGGGATCGTGACGTCCGCCGACGTCATGCGGCGCGGTGTCGACGAGGTCGCGCAGCAGCTCAGGGAGCGTGTCGGGAACCGTCCGCTGTACATCTCGGTCGACATCGACGTGCTCGACCCGGCACACGCGCCCGGCACCGGCACCCCGGAGGCCGGCGGGCTCACCTCCCGCGAACTGCTGGAGATCCTGCGGGGCCTGGCCGACTGCCACCTGGTGTCGGCCGATGTCGTCGAGGTCGCCCCGGCCTACGACCACGCCGAGATCACCTCGGTCGCGGCCTCGCACACCGCCTACGAGCTGACGACGATCATGTCCCGGCAGGTCGCCGCGGCCCGCTGACGGCCCCTCCAGGGCAGCCCCGCGGGCCTGTCCGCGGCCCCTCGGCGGCCTGGCCGGCGTCGCCCCGGGGACTACGACCAAGGTCGCACCGCCCCGCGACCTTGGTCTCCCAATTGTTGCGGGAGGATGAAACGCGCACGCCGGAGCGTTGCAGCCTCCGGCGGCAACGGGTGGACGGACGGGCTGGAGGACGCGGGTGGCAAGGTCGTTGACCAGGGCGAGGACGACGAAGGAAGGTCCTGTCCCCGGTGAGGGGGCGGCGGCGCGGACGCCGAAGGAGCGGGGCTGGCTGTGGCGGCTGACCACGTACTGCTGGCGCTACCGCCGCAATGTGCTGCTCGCGATGGGCGCGTCACTCGGCGGCATGGCGGTGACCGCGCTGGTCCCGCTGGTGCCGAAGCTGATCATCGACGACGTGATCGTCAAGCACGACAAGCCGCTCGCGCCCTGGGCGTTCACCTTGATCGCGGCGGCCGTCGTCGTCTATGTGCTCACCTATGTGCGGCGCTACTACGGCGGACGGCTCGCCCTGGACGTCCAGTACGACCTGCGCAATGAGATGTTCCGCTCGATCATGCGCCTGGACGGCCGCCGCCAGGACGAGTTGAGCACCGGCCAGGTCGTCGGCCGCGCCACCAGCGACCTTCAGCTCATCCAGGGTCTGCTCTTCATGCTGCCGATGATGATCGGCAATCTGCTGCTGTTCGTGCTCTCGCTCGTGGTGATGCTCACGCTGTCGCCGCTGCTCACCCTGGTCGCGCTCGCGGTCGCCCCTGCTCTGTGGTTTATCGCCGACCGGTCGCGTAAGCGGCTGTTTCCCGCGACCTGGTACGCGCAAGGTCAGGCGGCGGCCGTCGCGGGCATCGTCGACGGCTCGGTCACCGGTGTGCGCGTGGTGAAGGGCTTCGGCCAGGAGCAGCAGGAGATGGACAAGCTGGAGACGGTCAGCCGCAAGCTGTTCGCTGGCCGCCTCCGCACCATCCGTCTCACCGCCCGCTACAGCCCCGCGCTCCAGGCGGTGCCCTCCCTCGGCCAGATCGGCATGCTGGCGCTCGGCGGCTGGATGGCGACCCGCGGCCAGATCACCCTCGGCACCTTCGTGGCCTTCTCCACCTACCTGGCGCAGCTCACCGGCCCGGTCCGGATGCTGACGATGATGCTCACCGTCGGCCAGCAGGCGCGGGCCGGGGTCGAGCGGGTCTACGAACTGATCGACACCGAGCCCACGCTGACCGACGGCACCAGGACGCTGCCCGCGGACGCCCCCGCCACCGTCGACTTCGACCACGTCACCTTCGGCTACACCGAGGACCGGCCGGTCCTCGACGGCTTCGACCTGCGCGTCGAGCCCGGCGAGACCGTCGCCGTCGTCGGCTCCTCGGGCTCCGGCAAGTCCACGGTCTCGCTGCTGCTGCCGCGGCTGTACGACGTGACCGGCGGCGCCGTACGCGTCGGCGGCGTGGACGTACGGGAGCTGACCTTCGAATCGCTGCGGTCCGCGATCGGCATGGTCCCCGAGGACAGCTTCCTGTTCTCCGACAGCGTGCGGGCGAACATCCTCTACGGCCACCCGGACGCCACGGAGGAGGAGATGCTCGCCGCCACCCGCGCCGCGCAGGCGGACGGCTTCATCTCCGACCTGCCCGACGGCTACGACACGGTCGTCGGCGAGCAGGGCCTGACCCTGTCCGGCGGCCAGCGCCAGCGCGTCGCCCTGGCCCGCGCGATCCTCACCGACCCCCGGCTGCTGCTGCTCGACGACGCCACCTCGGCGGTCGACGCCCGGGTGGAGGCGGAGATCTTCGACGCGCTGCGCGAGGTGATGCGCGGCCGTACGACGCTGCTGATCGCCCACCGCCGCTCCACGCTGGCGCTCGCCGACCGGATCGCCGTACTGGACGCGGGACGCCTGGCGGACGTCGGCACGCACGAGGAGTTGCAGGAGCGCTGCCCGCTCTACCGCGCGCTGCTCACCGACCCGGACGCGCTCGGCGCCGACGTGGTCGACCTCGACCCGGCGGGGCGGATCGAGTGGGAGGCGGCGCAGACGGACATGGCCGCGGCGCAGGCCGAACTGGCGGGTGCGCGGACCGAGGGCTGTACGGACGGCCTCGACGGCTTCGAGTGCCCGCTCGACGAGGACGACCTGGCGCGGGGCGACGGCGCTTGTCCCGAGGCTGTGACTCCGGGGGCGGTGACTCCGGAGCTGTGGCCTGCCGACCGGCGCGCCGCGGCCGAGGACGACGACCGGCGGAGCGCCGGCGCGGGCGCCTCCGGGCCGCCGCGGGTCGCCCCCGCCCAGGGCGGCATGGCGGGCGCGCTGGCGGGCATGCCCGCCACTCCCGACCTGCTCGCCAAGGTCGCCGCGCTGCCGCCCGCCCTGGACACCCCGGAGGTCGACGAGGACCGGGCGCGGACCGCCGAGGAGAAGTTCGGCCTCGGCAGCCTGCTGCGCGGCTTCCGCACCCCGCTGCTGCTCAGCCTGGCGCTGGTGGCCGTGGACGCCATCGCGGGACTGCTGCTGCCGGTGCTGATCCGGCACGGCATCGACGCGGGCGTCCGGCAGGCGGCGCTCGGCGCGGTCTGGGTGGCGTCGCTGCTCGGCCTGGTCCTGGTGATCGCGCAGTGGGCGGCGGAGTGGGGCTCGACCCGGCTGACCGGCCGCACCGGCGAACGCGTCCTCTACACCCTGCGCGTGAAGATCTTCGCGCACCTGCACCGGCTCGGCCTCGACTACTACGAGCGCGAGCTGACCGGCCGCATCATGACGCGGATGACCACGGACGTGGACGCGCTGTCGACGTTCCTCCAGACCGGGCTGGTCACGGCGCTGGTCAGCGTCCTCACCTTCCTCGGCATCCTGGTGGCGCTGCTCGCCATCGACGTCCAGCTCGCCCTGATGGTCTTCGCCACGCTGCCGATCCTGATCGTCGCCACCTGGGTCTTCCGCCGTAAGTCGGTGAAGGCGTACGAGCTGGCGCGCGAGCGGATCGCCGTCGTCAACGCCGACCTCCAAGAGCACGTCGCGGGTCTGCGGATCGTGCAGGCGTTCCGGGGGGAGCGGCGCGGGGCGGAACGATTCGCCGAACGCGGTGACGACTACCGGACGGCGCGGGTGCGCGGCCAGTTCCTGATCTCCGTCTACTTCCCCTTCGTTCAGCTGCTGTCCAGCGTGGCGGCGGCGCTCGTCCTGATCGTGGGCGCGCACCGGATCAGCGCGGGGACGCTCACGGCGGGCGCGCTGGTGGCGTATCTGCTCTACATCGACCTGTTCTTCTCGCCCGTGCAGCAGCTCTCGCAGGTCTTCGACGGCTACCAGCAGGCGTCGGTGTCGCTCGGCCGGATCCGTGAGCTGCTGCACGAGCCGACCGCCACCCCGGCCGCCGCCCGGCCGCGTGAGGTCGGAAGGCTGCGCGGCGAGATCGCCTTCCGCGACCTGCACTTCAGGTACGGCGGCGAGGGGGCCGAGGGCGCGGAGGCGCTCAGCGGCGTGAATCTGCGCATCCCCGCCGGACAGACCGTCGCCTTCGTCGGCGAGACCGGCGCGGGCAAGTCCACCCTGGTCAAGATGGTCGCGCGGTTCTACGACCCGACCGACGGCGCGGTGCTGGTCGACGGCACCGACATCCGCGAACTCGACCTCACCGCCTACCGGCAGCGCCTCGGCGTCGTCCCCCAGGAGCCGTACCTCTTCGCGGGCACGGTGCGCGACGCCATCGCGTACGGACGGATGGGCGCGACCGACGCGGAGGTCGAGGCGGCGGCGCGGGCCGTCGGCGCGCACGCGATGATCGCGACGCTGGAGGGCGGCTATCTCCACCAGGTCGCCGAGCGGGGCCGCAATCTGTCGGCGGGACAGCGGCAGTTGATCGCCCTGGCCCGCGCCGAACTGGTCGACCCCGCCGTCCTGCTTCTCGACGAGGCGACCGCGGCCCTCGACCTGGCCACCGAAGCCCTCGTCAACCAGGCCGCCGACCGGCTCGCCACCCGGCGTACGACGCTGGTCGTCGCGCACCGGCTGAGCACGGCGGCCCGTGCGGACCGGGTCGTCGTCCTCGACCACGGGCGGGTCATCGAGGACGGCACCCACGCGGCCCTGCTGGCCCGCGACGGCCGCTACGCCGAGCTGTGGCGCACCTTCACGGGCGAGGTACGCGCGGTGGCGTGACGGGAGGACCCGTCGCCCGTGCGACGGAACCGGCGGGTCCCGCCTTCCTGGCCGGCCGCCCTTCTGCCCTTCTGGGCTCCTGGCGTCCCGCCTTCGGTCAGCCGAAGGCGGGTCGCGCCGGGATCCGGTCCTTCGGCACCTCGAACACCACCGTCACGCGGAAGTCCGTCAGGCACTCCGCCGTCGGCGTCGGCTGCTCGACGCGCAGCTTCAGCGAGTTGCCCGCCACGCCGAGCGTCGCCGACGTGGCCGCGCTGCACCCGGTCGACTCGGTCCAGCCGACCAGCACGTACCGCCCGAAGTCCGTCGCCGCCCCGCCCGCCGAGATCTCCGCCGCCGTCTTCCCGTCGTTGTGCGCCACGGTGGTGGCGAAACGGGCCAACTCGCCCCGGTCGCGCAGCACCTCGTGCGTCCCCGCGACGGCCCGCACCGACGACGAGAAGTACACGACGCGACTGGCGATCGACCCCGTCCCCGGCGTCGCCCCGCCCGTGGTGGGGCCACCGGTCGTCGGCGTCGCGGTCGTCGGCTCGGTGGTCGTCGGCGACGCGGTGGCCGTGTCGCCGCTCGGCGTCACGGGCCCGGTTGTGCTGGACGGCGCGCCGTCCGCCGCGTCCGAGGTGCCGCTCCCGCAGGCGACGGCACCCAAGGTCAGCGAAACGGCCAGTGCCACGGCCCAGGCCGCTCCGCGCTGATTCACCTTCACGGTCAGCATGCCGGTGTGACGGTCCCCGACCCCGCCCGGTTCCGCGATGGCCTCAGGGGCATGGTCACCGCCCGGCTGCGGGCGCGGCGGACGGTGCGGAAATCGTGGGCGCATGCCCCGATCATCCGTCCTCGGCGGCCGATCCGGGCCCAGCCGCCCAATGCGACCTCAACGTGTCGACCGCCGCGACGATCGAGGGCCTGCGCGCGGCCCCCGCCCGCCACAGCGCGTACAGCCGCCGCACCGGAGCGGGCTCCAGCGGTACGACCGCGACGCCCTCGGGCACCGGCCCCCGCCCCAGCCTCGGCACCAACGCGATACCGAGCCCCGCCCCCACCAGCGCCAACTGCGTCCCGTACTCGCCGACCTGGAAGGCCATGTCCGGCTCCGTCCCGGCCTCCCGCAACGTCCGCACCAGCCAGTCGTGGCACACCGACCCCGGCGGCTGGCAGATCCACCGCTCGTGCGCCACATCCGCCCGCGTCAGCGACGCCCGCTCGGCCAACCGGTGCCCGGCAGGGACCAGTACGTCGCACCGGTCGTCCCCGATGACCGCCCGCTCCAAGCCAGGCGGCGCGGGCAGCGGCGCGATGTCCCAGTCGTGCGCCACGGCCAGGTCCACCGCCCCGCGCGCCACCAGGTCCACCGACAGATGCGCGTCCACCTCCAGCAGCCGGAGCTCCAACGCGGGGTGCGCCGCGGTCAGTTCCGCCAGCACTCCGGGCAGCAGCCCGCAGGCCGCCGTCGGGAACGCCGCCAGCGTCAGTCGTCCCGTGGGCCGTCCGCGCTGCTCCTCCAGCGTGACCTCGGCCGCCTCCACGATCGACATCAGCCGCTGCGCGGTCTCCACCAGCAGATGCGCCGCGTCCGTGAGCGCCACCCCGCGCCCGTGCCGCTCCAGCAGCACGGACCTGGTCTCCCGCTCCAGCTTGGAGATCTGCTGCGAGACCGCCGACGGCGTGTAGCCGAGCGCTTCGGCCGCCGCGCCCACCGACCCGTGGACGTGCACCGCGTGCAGCGCCCTCAGCCGCGCCAGATCGAGCATGCCGTTCAGGCCGAGTCGGCCAGCAACCGGGACAGGTGCTCGCGCGCCGGGCCGAGCAGCCCCGCCAACTCCGGCACCTGCGGATACCAGCGCTTCTCGTACTCCCAGCACAGCCAGCCGTCCCAGTCCGCCCGGCTCAGCACCTCGACGGTCTCCGCCAGCGGCAGCACCCCGGCCCCCAGCGCCAGCGGCGTGGTGTCCGCCGCCGAGGCGATGTCCTTGACCTGGACATAGCCCAGGTACGGGGCCAGTGCCGGATAGGTCGTGGACGGCTGCTCTCCCGCCAGCCAGGTGTGCATCACGTCCCAGATCGTGCCGACCCCCTGGTGTCCGACCAGGCCCAGGATCCGCGCCACATCGGCGCCGCCGCGGTGCGAGTCATGGGTCTCCAGCAGCACCCGCACCCCGAGGTCGGCGGCGACCGGCGCCACCGCGGCGAGCCGGCGCGCGGCGACCGCGTCCGCCTCCTGCGACTCGGTGTCGCCTCCGCCGGGGAACACCCGCACGTAGGAGGCCCCCAGATCGGCCGCGAGGGTCATCGCCGCGCCGATCTCGTCGAGCACCGGCTGGTCGTCCCCGGGCGCGGCCACCTTGGCGTAGGCGGCCACGGTGAGGATCTCGACCCCGGCCTTGCCGAACTGCTCCACCACGTCGGCGCGTTCACCGGCCGAGAGACCGGGGTGGACCGGTTCCTCGTCACTGGCACGCAATTCGACGCCGTGGAAGCCGTTTTCCGTCGCGAGCCGCACCACCTGCTCGATGGGCAGGGCCGGGACGCCGAGAGTGGAGAAGGCGAGTTTCATTCGCCGGACACTAGGCACCGCTTCCTGCCGGGTCAACCGCGTTCGGCCCCGCCCGACCCGTGTTCAGCCCCTGCTCGGCACCTGTTCAGCCGCCGACGATGCCCTGCGCGCGGGCCGCCGCCAGCCAGTCGGGGAACTCCGCCATGAGCTGGTCGTACAGCACCGCGTCGGATATCGATCGCGGGTCCTTGCCCGCGGGGAAGAACCCCGCGTTGTCCACCACCCGTTTGGCGGGTACCGGCAGTTCGTCCAGCCGCCGCAGGAAGCGGAATTCGTCGTCCCCGAATCCCACGAACTGCCAGAAGATCGGCAGCTTCGCCGCCTTGCACAGCACCTCGATGGTCGCGCCCTTGTTGATCGGCCCGCCGTCGGTCTGGAACACCACGAACGCGGGCGCCGTCGACCCCGACCGCTGATAGTGCTCGATGACCGCTTCCATGGCAGCCGCGTAATTGGTGCGACCCATATGGCCGTACGCCTCATTGAGCTTGTTGATCCGGCCGCCGTACCGCGTCAGCGACACCTCGTCCACACCGTCGACCTCGGTGGAGAAGAATACGACGGGGACGATGCCGTCGTCGTCGAAATGCGCGGCCAGGCCGAGTGTCTGCTCGGCGAGATGCTGGACGGTGCCGTCGTTGTAGAACTCCCGCATGCTGCCCGAGCGGTCGAGCACCAGATAGACCGCGGCGCTTTCGCCCGACAGCCGGTGCTTGTCCAGGCTGACGGCCGCCTGCTTGTAGAGGCTGACCAGACCGGGCGCGGTCTGCTCCACCTTCTGCATCGAAATCGCCATGGAATCCCCCTGTACCGTGTCTGCGATGTCGTGTCGGCCCCGCGGCGCTGTCCCCTACAGCGCCAAGTGCCAGTCCTGCCCCATGAGTTCGCGGCCGAAGCTGTGATGCCGCTGCTCCGCGACGAGTTCGAATCCCGCGCGCTGATAGATCGTTCGGGCGCCGGCCAGTATGTCATTGGTCCACAGGACCAGATCGGTGTAGCCGGCGGAGCGGGCGAAGGCGATGCATTCGTCCACCAACAACTTGCCTATGCCGTGCCCCCGGGCGGCCGGATCGACCAGCAGCAGCCGTAGCCGCGCGGTGCCCGGCTCCTTGTCGCGTACACAGAAGACGCAGCCCGCCCGCCGTCCGTCGAGTTCGGCGATCCACACCGCGTCGCGCTCCGGATCGCGATGGGCGGCGAAGTCCGCGACGATCTGGGCGACCAGCGCCTCGTACTCCTCGTTCCACCCGAACTCCGTCGCGTAGACCTCCGCGTTGCGCTCGATGGACCACCCCAGATCGCCGGGGCGCGCGCCGCGCAGCACGACCCGCGACGCGGACGGCTCGCCGCCGGTGGCCGGGGCACGGCCGTCGCCACCGCTGTCGCCGCTGACGGTGTTGTCGCGCAGTATTTCCCGAACCGTCCGCATCGCCTCGGACAGCCGCGGTCGGTCCTGCGGACGTATGCGGTCCACCAGCGAGCCGACGGCTTCCTCCGACCGCTCCTCCAGCAGCGACGCGGCCTGCCTCCCGTGCGTGGTCAGCTCTATCCGCTGCCGCCTGGCGTCCTGTTCTGACGGGCCGCGGGTGACCAGTTGCCGTTCTTCGAATTTGGCCAGCATCCGGCTGAGATGGCCCGCGTCCAGCGACAACTCCACCCGCAGGTCGGCCGCGTCGGTCCGCGGGGCGTGCGCCAGCTCGTACAGCACGCGCGCCTCGGTGAGGGTGAACGGTGTGTGCAGGTGGCGGCTGTAGTCGAGCGCGCCGATCAGGTTGGTGTAGAAGCGGTTGAATTCGCGGATCTCCCGGACGGCCATGATCAATCCCCCATTTCCTTTGCCTGAGTCAAAGGTAGGCGGATGCGGGGCCGGGCGGAAGACCCCTCCGAAACCTGTGGATAACTTCAGTCGGACCGGCCCGACGGCGGCGCGGTCGACCCGCGGACCATGAGTTCCGTACGGATCGTGGCGACCCCGCCCGGCGGCGGGGACAGCCGCCCCATCACCAATCGCCCGGCTCGCGCGCCCGCCTCCTGCAAGGGAATGCGGACCGTCGTCAGGGCCGGGGAGACATCGGCGCTGAACGGCAGATCGTCGAATCCGGCGACCGACACGTCACCGGGAATGCTCAGCCCCTGGTCCCGCAGCGCCGCGCACACGCCGAGCGCGACCGTGTCGTTCGCGGCCACGATCGCGGTCAGACCCGCGTCCCGCCGCAGCAGTTCGAGCGCGGCGTCGTAACCCGACGCCCGGTCGTACGTCCCGTGCACCGTCAGCCGCTCCGCGTACGCCTCCGGATCCGAGGTGATCCGGGTGCCGCTCGCGGCCAGGGCCGCACGGTGGCCCTCCAGCCGGTGCCGGGAGGTGCTGCGCTCGACCGGCCCCGTCACGTAACCGATTCTGCGGTGGCCCAGGGACAGCAGGTGCTCGGTCAGCCGCCGCGCGCCGCCGCGGTTGTCGAAGGCGACGGTGGCCGCGACGAGCCCGCTGTCCGGCAGGGTCAGCGGGGGACGGCCGCACAGCACGACATTGGCGCCGGACGCGGCGAGCCGGGTGAGCCGCGCGGTGACCGCCGCCGTGTGCTCCGCGCTCTCCACGGCGCCCCCGGTGAGGACCACGCCCGCCGCGCGCTGGCGTTCGAGCAGCGTGAGATAGGTGAGTTCGGCCTCGGGGGATCCACCGGTGTTGCACACGACGGCGAGCTTGCCGCCGCCCGGCGCCGCGCCCGCGCTGATCTCGGCCTGGACGGCGCTCGCGATGAGCCCGAAGAAGGGGTCGGCGACATCGTTGACGAGGACGCCGACCAGGTCGGAGGTGGCGGCGGCGAGGGCCCGCGCCTGGCCGTTGACGACATAGTCCAGTTCGGCGACGGCGCGCCTGACCCGCTCCCGAGTGCTTCCCGCGACCGGGTAGTTGCCGTTCAGAACACGGGATACGGTCGCCGACGACACTCCGGCGCGCGCCGCCACATCGGCCAGAGTCACTGCCATCTCGGTCCGGTCCTTCTGCAGGGGGCGGTGGGCGCGAGGGGCGCCGTGAGGTGCGCGTTCCCGCTCGCAGGGGCACATGGTCTCACTTCGTGGACGCGAGGGGGAGCGGTGGCGCATGTGAGAGAAAGCGCTTCCATTCACCACCAGGAGACTCTTGTCGAACGCAGGCCGTAGAAGCTAGCGTAAACGAGCAGAAAGCGCTTGCTATCGCCTTGCTGGTGACCGTGGGCGCGTTCCCTGCATCCGGCAGCGATGAGAGGACTTGTCACGTGACACGCAGGACAGTGCGGATCGCCATGAACGGCGTCACCGGGCGGATGGGATACCGGCAGCACCTGGTCCGCTCCATCCTGAGCCTGCGTGAGCAGGGCGGACTCGACCTCGGCGACGGCACCACGCTGTGGCCCGAGCCGATCCTGCTGGGCCGGCGCGAGCACGCGCTGCGGGCCATGGCCGAGCGGCACGGCATCGAGCACTGGTCGACCGACCTCGACGCCGTCCTCGCCGACCCCTCCGTCGACATCTACTTCGACTCGCAGGTGACCGCGGCCCGCGAGACCGCGCTGAAGGCGGCCATCGCCGCGGGCAAGCACATCTACTGCGAGAAGCCCACCGCCACCTCACTCGACGGAGCGCTGGAACTCGCCCGGCTCGCCACATCCGCGGGCGTCAAGCACGGCGTCGTGCAGGACAAGCTCTTCCTGCCGGGCCTGCTGAAGCTCAAGCGGCTCATCGACGGCGGCTTCTTCGGCCGGATCCTGTCCATCCGCGGCGAATTCGGCTACTGGGTCTTCGAAGGCGACTGGCAGAGCGCCCAACGCCCCTCCTGGAACTACCGCTCGGAGGACGGCGGCGGCATCGTGGCCGACATGTTCCCGCACTGGGAGTACCTGCTGCACGAGCTGTTCGGCCGGGTCCGTACCGTCCAGGCGCTGGCCACCACCCACATCCCGCAGCGCTGGGACGAGAAGGACAAGCCGTACGACGCCACCGCGGACGACGCCGCCTACGGTGTCTTCGAACTCGAGGGCGGCGCCGTCGCACAGATCAACTCCTCCTGGGCGGTGCGCGTCAACCGCGACGAATTGGTGGAGTTCCAGGTCGACGGCACGCACGGCTCTGCGGTCGCCGGACTGCGCAACTGCCGCGTCCAGCACCGTTCCGCCACGCCGAAGCCGGTGTGGAATCCGGACCTGCCCGCCACCGAGTCCTTCAGGGACCAGTGGCAGGAGGTCCCGGACAACGGCGACTTCGACAACGGATTCAAGGTCCAGTGGGAGCTGTTCCTGCGGCACGTCGCGCTCGACGAGCCCTGGCAGTGGGACCTGCTGGCCGGTGCCCGGGGCGTCCAGCTCGCCGAACTCGGCCTGGCCTCCTCCGCGCAGGGCCGCCGCTTCGAGGTTCCGGAGCTGGCCCTGTGAGCATCCTGCTGCCGGACGCGTCCGGTGAAACGCGCACCTATGTGCCGCGTTCGGAATCCGTCACCTATAGCGCGGATCTTCCGCTGCGCAGCCGTGTCGTGTACTCCGCCGCCCATGTCGTGGCCGACCCGCTGCGGACGGCGGCGGACGAGCCCGCGGCCGTCGACTGGGACGCCACTCTCGCCTTCCGCCGCCATCTGTGGTCGCACGGGCTGGGCGTGGCCGAGGCCATGGACACCGCGCAGCGCGGCATGGGGCTCGACTGGGCGGGCGCGGCGGAGCTGATCCGCAGGTCGGCGGCCGAGGCGCGCGCCGTCGGCGGCCGGATCGCCTGCGGTGTCGGCACCGACCAGCTCACCGGTCCCGCCGCCACACTGGACGAGGTCGCCGCCGCCTACGAGGAGCAGTTGGCGCTCGTCGAGGCGACCGGTGCGCAGGCCGTCCTCATGGCGTCCCGCGCCCTCGCCGCGGTCGCGAAGGGCCCTGAGGACTATCTGGAGGTGTACGGGCGGCTGCTGCGTCAGGCCGGTGACCCGGTGATCCTGCACTGGCTCGGCCCGATGTTCGACCCGGCGCTCGCCGGGTACTGGGGCAGCGACGATCTGGACGCGGCGACCGACACCTTCCTCGACGTCATCAAGGCCCACCCGGACAAGATCGACGGCGTGAAGATCTCGCTGCTCGACGCGCGGCGCGAGGTCGAACTGCGCCGCCGCCTGCCGCAGGGCGTGCGCTGCTACACCGGCGACGACTTCAACTACCCCGAGCTGATCGAGGGCGACGAACAGGGCTTCAGCCACGCGCTGCTCGGCATCTTCGACCCGCTCGCGCCCCTGGCGTCGGCTGCCGTCAGCGCCCTCGACACCGGGGACGCCGCCAGTTTCCGCCGCGTCCTCGACCCCACCGTCGAGTTGTCCCGGCACCTGTTCCAGACACCGACACGCTTCTACAAGACCGGTGTCGTCCTGCTCGCCTGGCTGGCCGGTCACCAGTCGCACTTCAGCATGGTCGGCGGTCTCCAGTCGGCCCGTTCCCTGCCGCATCTCGCCCGCGCCTACGAACTGGCCGACCGGATCGGCCTGTTCCCCGACCCCGGACTCGCCGAGGCTCGGATGCGCGGCCTGCTCGCCGTATACGGAGTGGACGCATGACCGTACCGACGCCGCCCGACCCCGAGTCCTCCGCATCCGCCTCTCACGACGACGTGCACAGCGACGTGACCGGTGACCTCTCGCGGTTGAGCATCAACCAGGAGACCGTCAAGCAGTGGTCGCTGCCCGAGCTGGCCAAGGGGTGCGTGGCGGCCGGGATCGGCTCGGTGGGGCTGTGGCGGGCGCCGGTGCGGGAGTACGGCGTCGAGCGTGCAGCGGACCTGATGCGGGACAGCGGGCTCACCGTGACATCGCTGTGCCGCGGCGGATTCTTCACCGCGACCGACCCGGCGGAGCGGGCGACCGCGCTGGACGACAACCGCGCGGCGATCGACGAGGCGGCGACGCTGGGAACGGCCACCTTGGTGCTGGTTTCCGGCGGCCTGCCCGCGGGCGACCGCGACATCGCCGCCGCCAGGGAGCGGGTCGCCGACGCGATCGGCGAGCTGGCGCCCTACGCGGGGGAGCGCGGGGTACGGCTCGCGATCGAGCCCCTGCACCCGATGTACGCCTCCGACCGGTGTGTGGTCTCCACGCTCGGCCAGGCGCTGGACATCGCCGAGCGCTTCCCCGCGGACCAGGTGGGTGTCGTGGTCGACACCTATCACCTGTGGTGGGACGACATGGTGCCTACGCAGATCGTCCGGGCCGGAGCGGGCGGCAGGATCGCCTCCTTCCAGGTCGCCGACTGGGTGACGCCGCTGCCGGAGGGGGTGCTGCTGGGGCGGGGACAGCTCGGTGACGGCTGCGTCGACCTGCGGGGACTGCGTGAGCAGGTGGACGCGACGGGCTTTCGCGGGCCGGTCGAGGTGGAGATCTTCAACCCCGCGCTGTGGGCCAGGGACGGCGCTGAACTGGTCGCCGAGATCGCCGATCGGTACCTCCGGCACGTTCTCTGAAAAAAACTTGAGAGATTACGCATCCGTCGTACAACCCTTCCGGGGGGTCGGTGGTCTTACTGGGCATCAAGGCTCCTGGGAGGGGTTTCACGGAGCCGAGAGGGAAATGCGCCCGAGGGGGGCTTCGGGGGTAGCAGGGGGGAAACGAAAGAGGTCCGGCCTTGTGCCGGACCTCTTTCGTATCTCTGTGCGGACGCTGTGACCGCCGGGGCGGCTCGCCGCGTCCGCCTCACTTCGCCCGGCGGGCCCGCTTGGCCAGCACCGTCGCCACCACGGGAATGAGCGTCTCCAGCGCCCCCGTGACCGCCGCCACCGGAAGACCCGTCCGCTTCGACACCGCGCGGGCCGTCGGCGCGGTCGCCTTGCGCAGCACCGTGGTGAGCAGACCGCCGCCCACGCCCGTGCCGAGCCCCGCGAAACCGGCGACCCCGGTGAGCGGCTCCGGTTCCGAGGCGGCCTGCTCCAGCGCCTGGCTCAACTCCGCGGTCCCGCCCGGTGTCACCGCCTCGTCCGTGACCACACCGGTCAGCGAACCGACCGAGGCGCCCACGACCTGCCGAGCCGCGTCCGTGTCCGTGCCGAGCCGATCGGCCATCTCCTGAAGCCGCTCGTCACCCAGCTCGGTCAGGACTTCGTCCTGCAGCGGTCGGTCGCTCATGTGCCGCACGCTACGCGGGCGCGCGAGCGGCGGCCCCCGGAGTTCGGCCGAACGCGTGAAGGGCCGCAGCCGGGTGGCCCGAGCGGCGTTGTCCACAGGGGGAGTTGCCGCCGGAGAGTTATCCACAGGGCGGCAACGGGGTGTCCGAGCCAACCGGTACCTTCGGAACAGATCACCAACCGGAGGGCCGGGAAGGGAGGCCGGGCATGGGCGAGTCGGGGCTGGCCGTGCTGGACGGCGTCCTGGAACGGATCACGTACGCCAACGAGGACACCGGGTACACGGTCGCGCGGGTGGACACCGGCCGTGGCTCGGGGGATCTGCTGACGGTCGTCGGCGCGCTGCTGGGGGCGCAGCCGGGGGAGTCGCTGCGGATGCACGGCCGCTGGGGCTCGCATCCGCAGTACGGCAAGCAGTTCAGTGTCGAGAACTACACGACGGTGCTGCCGGCCACGATCCAGGGGATACGCCGCTACCTGGGATCGGGGCTGATCAAGGGCATCGGGCCGAGGATCGCGGAGCGGATCGTCGACCACTTCGGCACCGGCACGCTGGAGATCATCGAGGGCGAGCCGAAGCGGCTGATCGAGGTGCCGGGGCTTGGCCCCAAGCGCACCAAGCTGATCGCCGCCGCGTGGGAGGAGCAGAAGGCGATCAAGGAGGTGATGGTCTTCCTCCAGGGAGTGGGGGTGTCCACTTCCATCGCCGTGCGGATCTACAAGGGCTACGGGGACGCGTCGATCTCCGTGGTGAAGAACCAGCCGTACCGGCTGGCCGCCGAGGTCTGGGGGATCGGCTTCCTGACCGCGGACCGGATCGCGCAGGCGGTCGGGATACCCCACGACAGCCCGGAGCGGGTCAAGGCGGGATTGCAGTACGCCCTGTCGCAGGCCACTGACGGCGGCAACTGCTATCTGCCCGAGGAACGGCTGATCGCGGACTCGGTGAAGCTGCTCCAGGTCGACACGGGCCTGGTGATCGACTGCCTGGGCGAGCTGGCCGAGGAGGAGGGCGTCGTCCGGGAGAGCGTGCCCTCGCCGGACGGGCACGAGGAACAGGTGAAGGCCGTCTACCTGGTCCCCTTCCACCGGGCCGAGATATCGCTCGCCGCCCAGTTGCTGCGGCTGCTGCGCGGACCGGAGGACCGGCTGCCCGCCTTCCGGGACGTGGAGTGGGACAAGGCGCTGGCCTGGCTGGCGACCAGGACGGGGGCCGATCTCGCACCGGAACAGCAGGAGGCGGTACGGCTGGCGCTGACCGAGAAGGTCGCCGTGCTCACCGGCGGCCCCGGCTGCGGCAAGTCGTTCACCGTGCGCTCGGTGGTGGAGCTGGCGCGCGCGAAGAAGGCCAAGGTGGTGCTGGCCGCCCCGACCGGCCGCGCCGCCAAGCGGCTGGCCGAGCTGACCGGCGCCGAGGCCTCGACCGTGCACCGGCTGCTGGAGCTGAAGCCGGGCGGCGACGCGGCGTACGACAAGGACCGGCCGCTGGACGCGGATCTGGTGGTGGTCGACGAGGCGTCGATGCTCGACCTGCTGCTGGCGAACAAGCTGGTGAAGGCGGTGCCGCCGGGCGCGCACCTGCTGTTCGTCGGCGATGTGGACCAGTTGCCGAGCGTCGGCGCAGGTGAGGTGCTGCGTGACCTGCTCGCGGCGGACGGCCCCGTGCCCGCCGTGCGGCTCACACGTATCTTCCGGCAGGCCCAGCAGTCCGGGGTGGTGACCAACGCGCACCGGATCAACTCCGGTGTCCCGCCGCTCACTCAGGGCCTGCCCGACTTCTTCCTCTTCGCCGAGGAGGACTCGGAGGAGGTGGCCAGGCTGACCGTGGACGTGGTGGCCCGCCGCATCCCGGCCCGCTTCGGGCTCGACCCGCGCCGTGACGTCCAGGTGCTCGCGCCGATGCACCGGGGTCCCGCGGGCGCGGGCGTGCTCAACGGACTGCTCCAGCAGGCCGTCACCCCGGCGCGGCCCGACCTGCCCGAGCGCCGGTTCGGCGGCCGGACCTTCCGGGTCGGCGACAAGGTCACGCAGATCAGGAACAACTACGACAAGGGCGCGAACGGCGTCTTCAACGGCACGGTCGGCGTGGTCACCGCGCTGGACACCGTCGAGCAGCGCCTCACCGTGCACACCGACGAGGACGAGGAGATCCCGTACGACTTCGACGAGCTGGACGAGTTGGCCCACGCGTACGCGGTGACGATCCACCGCTCGCAGGGCAGCGAGTATCCGGCAGTGGTGATCCCTGTCACCACCAGTGCCTGGATGATGCTGCAGCGCAATCTGCTCTACACCGCTGTGACCAGGGCGAAGCGGCTCGTCGTGCTGGTCGGATCGCGTCGCGCCATCGGTCAGGCGGTGCGGACGGTGTCGGCGGGAAAGCGCTTCACGGCTCTCGACCACCGGCTGTCCAGGGGCGCAAAATAGGCACTGAGTGCCACCTTTCGGCCCGATGGCCGACCCCGAGTGCACACGCCAGTGCCAAATGGGGGACAGTGGACCTCGTCAGGGCACCTCGAAGAAGAGGCAACACCGTCGGTGAGGGAATGACGTGAGCGACAAGTCTGTAGTACTGCGGTATGGGGACGGCGAGTACAGCTACCCGGTGGTTGACAGCACCGTCGGTGACAACGGCTTCGACATCGGCAAGCTGCGCGCCGACACCGGGCTGGTCACCCTGGACAGCGGTTACGGCAACACTGCGGCCTACAAGTCCGCGATCACCTTCCTCGATGGTGAGGAAGGCATCCTGCGCTACCGCGGTTACCCGATCGAGCAGCTCGCCGAGCGCGGAAGCTTCCTGGAGACCGCCTACCTGCTGATCAACGGCGAACTGCCGACGGTCGACGAGCTGGCGGAGTTCAAGGGCGAGATCACCCAGCACACCCTTTTGCACGAGGACGTCAAACGGTTCTACGACGGCTTCCCCCGTGACGCCCACCCGATGGCGATGCTGTCGTCCGTGGTGAGCGCGCTGTCGACCTTCTACCAGGACAGCCACAACCCGTTCGATCCCGAGCAGCGCCACCTCTCCACGATCCGGCTGCTCGCCAAGCTGCCGACCATCGCGGCGTACGCGTACAAGAAGTCCGTCGGTCAGCCGGTGGTCTACCCGCGCAACGACCTCGGCTATGTCGAGAACTTCCTGCGCATGACGTTCTCCGTGCCGGCCGAGGAGTACGAGCTCGACCCGGTCGTAGTCAGCGCCCTCGACAAGCTTTTCATCCTGCACGCCGACCACGAGCAGAACTGTTCGACGTCGACGGTCCGGCTGGTCGGCTCCTCGCAGGCGAACCAGTTCGCCTCGATCTCGGCCGGTATCAGCGCGCTGTGGGGCCCCCTGCACGGTGGCGCCAACCAGTCGGTGCTGGAGATGCTGGAAGGCATCCAGGCCGACGGCGGCGACGTGGACGCCTTCATCCGCAAGGTGAAGAACAAGGAAGACGGTGTGAAGCTCATGGGCTTCGGACACCGCGTCTACAAGAACTTCGACCCCCGGGCGAAGATCATCAAGTCGGCCGCGCACGACGTCCTGTCGGCGCTCGGCAAGTCCGACGAGCTTCTGGACATCGCGCTCAAGCTCGAAGAGCACGCGCTCGGCGACGACTATTTCGTCTCGCGCAAGCTGTACCCGAACGTGGACTTCTACACCGGCCTGATCTACCGGGCCATGGGCTTCCCGACCAGCATGTTCACCGTGCTGTTCGCCATCGGGCGGCTGCCCGGCTGGATCGCCCAGTGGCACGAGATGATCAAGGAGCCCGGTTCCCGCATCGGCCGTCCGCGGCAGATCTACACGGGCGTTGAGATCCGCGACTACGTGCCCGTCGAGGGCCGCTGAACCACGGGCTGAGCCTGGCTCCACCACGCATGAAGAAGCGCCCCGCGCTGGATCCCCCCACGGGTCCGGCACGGGGCGCTCCCGTTCCCGGAACGGATCCCCCCACGGGTCCGACCGGGCGTCTTTCGGCGGCTGCGCCGTGCCGGGACGACTGCGGCCCGGGAGGGCCGCTCAAAGCTCCCCGGACATCGCCCCGGCGACGCATTCCCGGGCCGTCCCCCAAGACAGCCCGTTCCGCAGCCCCCCACCGGCTCCGCCGGGAGCGCGGTGCTCAAGACATAAGACCCACGAACCACCGTAATGGTTACGTTCCAAGCCCTGTGATCTACGTCTCTTCGAATGGGGGCGTTTTCGCAGGCTACCCCGCTCGCGGGCGGTATGGGGCGATCCCGTAGCGTGCTGTCTCCTCATGAGGGGCGGAGTACATGGCACAGAACGGGACAGCGGGCCGCAGCGTCGTCGTGACCGGCGGGGGTACGGGCATCGGTCGGGCGATCTCGATCCGCTTCGCCGAGGAGGGCCACCACGTCACGATCGTCGGCCGTCGCCGTGAGGTCCTGCACGCCACCGCGGAGGAGCTGCGCCGGGAACGCGGCCTGGACGTCACCCCGGTCGCCTGCGACCTGGCCGACCCCGACGACGTCGAGGCGGCGCTCCGGCACCTGCCCGAGCAGGTCGACGTCCTGGTGAACAACGCGGGCAGCCGGGAACTGGCGATCGGCGCGGGCCCGCACGGGGTGCTCGCCCGCTGGCGCGGCGACTTCGAGCGCAATGTGCTGACCGCGGTGCTGCTGACCGAATCGCTGCGGGACCGCTTCACCGACAGCGGCCGGGTGGTCACGGTCACCTCGGTGGCCGCGCTGCGCGGCGGCGGCTCCTACGGGGCCTCCAAGGCCGCCCTGCACGCCTGGAACCACTCGCTGGCCGCCCAGCTCGGCCCGCAGGGCGTTACGTGCAACATCGTGGCGCCCGGCACCGTGGCGGGCACCGAATTCTTCGGCTCGCGGCTCAATGACGCCGAGCTGACCCGGCGGGCCGGGCGCACGCTCGTGGGCCGCGTCGGCCACCCCGCCGACGTGGCGGCGGCCGTGCTCTTCCTCGCGTCCCCCGAGGCCGGCTTCATCACCGGCGAGATCCTTCAGTGCAACGGCGGCGAACTGCTCGGCCGGTGACCCGGTGACCCGGTGACCCGGTGACCCGGTGGTCCCTGTGCTCCGGAGGCCCTGTGCTCCGGTGGTCCAGTGCGCCGGGGGCATTCCGCGTTCCGTGACAGGCGCGCCCGTACTCCCTGAGGAGTAGCCCGACTGGACCCTCAGGATGAATTCTCCTGGGAGCCCCCGAGGAATCCCCTGATCCACGGGAAACCCCCTTGCCCCGTCCCACCGGCCGCTGTCAGTTTTGAAGCCCGGGGGCGGGAAGAGGGGCGGTGGAATGGACGTTGCACTGAACGTGTCGTCACTGGACTTCACCTCGGGTCTCGCTGAGTACCTGCGAGGTGGACACGTCTTCTGGGCATACGCGGTACTGGCCCTCACCACGGCCCCGCCACTCGTGCCCAACTCCGTGCTGCTCGTGACCGGCGGAGTGATGGCGGCCGAGGGACGGCTGGACATCGCCCTCGTGCTGCTGGTGGTGGCGGGCAGCGCGGTCCTCGGCGACATGCTGATCCACCGCACCGGCCGGGCGCTCAGCGGCCGTGTCCTGGCCCGCATGGAGCGCAACGAACGCCGGGCGGCGCTGCTCAGATGGGCCGCCCTGCGGATACAGCGGCACGGTGTGCCCTTTGTGATCGGCGTGCGCTTTCTGCCCAGCGGCCGAGTGATAGGCGGTCTCGCGGCGGGTGTCGTGCGCTATCCCGCCCGGCGTTACGCGGTGGGCGCGGGTGTCGCGGAGGCCGTCTGGGCCAGCTATTCCGTCGGAGCCGGTTATTTCAGCGGCAAAGCCGCTTCCAACTCGTTCTTCGCCCTCTGCCTGGGGCTCGGTATATCGATGCTCGTCGCCGGTATCGGCACGCTGGTGCAGTGGATCTCGCGGGCGCGTGAGCGCCGCGATCCCCGCCTGGTGGGGGAGCGCGAGGCGCCCCGGCCTCCCTCGATGGTGGTACGGGCGTCCTTCGCGGGTGACGCGGTGGCCGTACCGGGACCCTCCGGCGGTGGTGGTACGGGACCGGCCGGTGGCCTGCCCGCGGGACCAGGGGCAGCGGCCACCACCACATCGACATCCGTCACAGGCGCCACTGTCGCGCGCACAAGTCCGCCACCGGGCAAGGACCGGGGCGGATTTCCCTGTTTCTCGGCCGGTCGCGGCAAGTAGCCGTCGGCCGCGTCCCCGGACCCGGAGTCAGCGCGCGGCGGCGGTGTCCGTGCTGTTTTCTGGGCTCTTGCCCAGGGCGGCGCCCTTGCCCGGGGCGGCGGCTGCGTCGGGGGCGACGACCGTGCCCTGACCGGTGACCGCCCCGGTGCCCAGGTAGGGCGCCAGATAGCGGTAGAGCATCCCCTTCATCTCCCGCGCGTACGCGTCCCGTTCCTCGCCCTCGTGCTGGACGACGAGGTCGAGTCCTGCCTTGAACATCGCGAAGGACATCTGCGCCACAAGCGTGCGTTCCGCTGTGGACAGCGACGGCTGACGGACGCCGAGCAGTTCGGTGAGGCGCGCGAGCAGTGACGCGTGCAGCTCGTCGTGGCCCTCGGCGACCTTGCCGGGAGTGTCCGGGCCCTTGATCAGGGCGAGGAAGGCCGGGTTGGCGCAGTTGAACTCGATGAAGGGGCCTGCGACGGCGTCGATCATCTCGTCCAGCGGCAGCAGGGCGTTCTCGACGGTGAAGACCCGGCCGTGGGTGGCTTCCATCTCCTTGGCGAGCTGGCTGCCCAGCTCGACGGCGATGGCCTCCTTGTTCGGGAAGAACTGGTAGAGCGTGCCCGGCGACACCCCTGCCTCGCGGGCGATCGCGTTGGTGCTGGACGCCGTGTAGCCCAGCGCGCAGAACACGCTGGCGGCGGCCTGGAGGAGCTGTGTGACACGCCGCTCGCCGCGGGCCTGCCGACGGCGCGGCTGCCGCTCTTCCGCCTCGGACACGGTGACTCCCCAGGGGTATTGACAAACACGAGCGGTCACTCGCATTCTTGAAACGCGAGCGACAGTTCGCATTTGCGATTCTACGTCGCACTACGGGGAGAGGACACCTTTCGTCATGGCTGATGTCAACCACGACTCCGAGGTCGGGGGCTGGACGCGGGCCGTCACGGCCCGGCCCAGGCTGACGCTGCTGCTCGCCCTCCTCTTCACCGCGCTCGCGGTCGTCGCCGGGCGAGGCGTGGCCGACCGGCTGGCCAGCGGCGGCTGGGAAGCGCCCGACTCCGAGTCCTCGTACGCGACCGCGGCGCTCGCCGACCACTTCCCCGCCTCCCAGCCCAATCTGGTCCTGCTGGTCGACGCCAAGGGCGCGGGAGTCGACAGCCCCGCCGTGGCCGCGCAGGGGCAGGAGCTGGCCCGCAAGCTCGCCGCCGATCCGGCCGTCACCGGCGTCACCTCCTACTGGGGCACCCACGCGCCGGTGCTGCGCGCCAAGGACGACGGCTCGGCGATGATCACCGCCCGGCTCAAGGGCGACGACGACGCGGTGGCCACCGCCGTCAAACGGATCGCCCCCGCCTACCGCGGGGAGCACGGACCGGTCGACGTGAGCGTCGGCGGCTCGGCCGCCGTCCGGCACGAATTGCAGAGCACCATCCAGGACGACCTGGTCAAGGCCGAGATGATCGCCCTGCCCGTCACCCTGATACTGCTCGTCATGGTCTTCGGCAGCGCCATCGCCGCACTGCTGCCCCTGGGCGTCGGCATCATCGCGATCCTCGGCACCAACGCGGTGCTGCGCGCCATCACCTCGTTCACCGACGTCTCGGTCTTCGCGCAGAATCTCACCACCGCGCTCGGCCTCGGCCTCGCGATCGACTACGCCCTGTTCATCGTCCGCAGATTCCGCGAAGAGCTGGCGACCGGACTCACCCCGCGCGCGGCGGTCGGAGTGACCCTGCGCACCGCGGGCCGCACCGTCCTCTTCTCGGCCCTGACCGTCGCCGCATCGCTCGCCGCGATGCTCGTCTTCCCGCAGTACTTCCTGCGCTCCTTCGCCTACGCGGGGATCGCCGTGGTGCTGCTGGCCGCCGCCGCGGCGCTGATCGCGCTGCCCGCCTGCCTGGTCCTGCTCGGAGACCGGGTCAACGCGCTGGATCTGCGCAAGGCCCTGCGCCGCAGGCCCGCGAGCGACCCCGGCGCGGGATACGCCGCCTTCGCCCGGCTGGTGATGCGCCGGGCGCCGCTCTTCGCGATCGGCGCGGTCGCGGGCCTGCTGCTGCTCGGGCTGCCCTTCCTCCAGGTGCGCTTCGGCGCCGCGGACGACCGGCAGTTGCCCTCGGCGGCCGAGTCCCATGTGGTGCAGCAGCACATCCGCCAGGAGTTCCCCGGCAGTCCCGACGGCGCCATCACGGTGCTGGCCGAAGGCGCCGACCGGTCCCAACTGGCCGGATACGAGAAGCGGGTGGCCGCCCTGCCCGGCGTGGTCCGGGTCGAGGGGCCGGTCGTCGCCCGGGACTCAGGCGCCGCCTATATGACGGTGCTGTCCACGAGCGAGGCGGTGGACGCCGGCACCCAGCACCTGGTCGGCGCGATCCGCGCCGTGCCCACGGACTTCAAAGCCTCGGTGACCGGCCAGGCCGCCGTTCTGGTGGACACCAAGGACACCATCGGCCAACGGCTGCCATGGGCGGCCGGGATCATCGCCCTGGTCACCTTGCTGCTGGTCTTCCTGCTCACCGGCAGCGTGATCATCCCGCTCCAGGCGGTGCTGCTCAACGCGCTGAGTCTTACCGCGATGTTCGGCGCGGTGGTGTGGGTCTTCCAGGACGGTCATCTGTCCGGACTGCTGGGCTTCACGGCCACCGGCAGCATCGAGACGACCCTGCCGGTGCTGATGTTCTGCGTGGCCTTCGGACTCTCCATGGACTACGGGGTGTTCCTGCTCTCGCGGATCAAGGAGGAGTACGACCGGGGCGGCGACCACCAGGCGTCCATCGAGTTCGGGCTCAAGCGGACCGGCGGACTGATCACGGCGGCGGCGGTGATCCTGGCCGTGGTGATGGTCGCGATCGGCACCTCGCGGGTGGCCAACACCAAGATGCTGGGGCTCGGCATCGCGCTCGCGGTGCTCATGGACGCGATGGTGGTCCGCACCCTGCTGGTGCCCGCGGTGATGCGGCTGACCGGGCGGGCCACCTGGTGGGCGCCGCCGGTGCTGCGCCGCTTCCACGACCGGTTCGGCATATCGGAGGGCGGCGGCCAGGAGGCGCCGGAGGGCACGAAGGCCCCGCACTCCTCGCAGGAGCGGCGGGACCCCGAGCCGGCCACGCGGAACTGAGGCTCAGTCCGGATCCCGGCGGCCGCGGTTTCCCGGCCGCCGGGCACTCCAGGCCCTGACGGTATCGGCGTACCAGAAGGGCTTGCCGCCCTCGACGACATCGGGCGGCGGGAGATGCCCGTGCTTCCGGTAGGAGCGGACGGTGTCGACCTGTACGCGGATGTGCGCGGCGATCTCGGCGTACGACCACAGGGTCCGGTCGGTCATCCCAGGTACCTCCGTACGGCGGGGCTGCTGTTGATCAGCACCTTCGTCCGGCCAACGACAGGTGAGCGTCACCGCATGGGCTTGTTGATCTTCTGTGACACGGAACCCGCGTAACGGTGACAAATGTGGCGAACGGGTAACGACCGCGCACGTCGTCCGGACCGTGGCGGTGAAAGGGGGCACGATGGCGGGCTGAGACCGGAGGAAATCCGCGAGCGGGCAATCCGCCCACCCCTCGGCTCCGAATACCGGTCGGAGACTTGCGCGGGTGAGTCGGGACGGGATGGATCGCAGATGAGGGAAGCCGTACGGCTGGACGGCGTCGCAGGCGCCGGCCCCGACCTCCAGGAGCTGCTGGTCGCGGTCGCCCGCGGCGACGAGGCGGCGTTCGCCAGGGTCTACGACGCGGTGGCCGGGCCCGTGCTGGGGCTGGTGCGCTCGGTGCTGCGCGACCCCGCGCAGTCGGAGGAGGTCGCCCAGGAGGTGCTGGTCGAGGTCTGGCAGACCGCGACCCGCTTCCAGGCATCCCGCGGCAGCGCCATGACCTGGGTGATGACGCTGGCCCACCGTCGCGCGGTGGACCGGGTGCGTTCCGCGCAGGCGTCCTCCGACCGGGAACACAAGGCCGCGCTGCTTGAGCACACCCCCGCCTTCGACGAGGTCGCGGAACAGGTCGAGTCACGGCTGGAGCGCGAGCAGGTGCGACGCTGTATGCGGACGCTCACCGAATTGCAGCGCCAGTCGGTGACGCTCGCCTACTACCAGGGATTCACCTACCGGGAGGTCGCCGAGTTGCTCGCGGCTCCGCTGGGGACCGTCAAGACCCGACTGCGGGACGGACTCATCCGCCTGCGCGACTGCTTGGGAGTGAGCGCATGACGACCGCCGATCTGCATACCCTCACCGGTGCGTACGCGGTGCACGCGCTGCCCGACGGTGAGCGGGAGGAATTCGAACGGCACATCGCCGACTGCTCGGCCTGTGCGCAGGAGGTCCGTGAGCTGTCCGCGACGGCCACCCGGCTGGCGCTGGCCGCGTCGGTCGTGCCGCCGCCGCACATGCGTGAGCAGGTGTTGCGCCGGGTCGCCGCCGTGCGGCAGGAGCCGCCGGTCGTCACGCGGCAGGAGCGGCGCGGTCTCGCCGGATGGATGGCCGGGGCGCGGCGGCTGCCGCGTTACGCGCTGGCCGCGTGCATGGCGGGAGTGGTCGGGCTCGGCGGGGTGGCCGTCTGGCAGCACCAGGCCGCCGACGACGCGAGGCAGCGCGCGAATCAGGCCGAGCAGCGGGCGGGCGAGCTCTCCCAGGTGCTCTCGGCGCCCGACGCGGCGAGCACCACACGGAAGCTCAGCACCGGCACGACCGCGACCGTGGTGGTCTCCCGGAGCCTGGGCAAGGCCGCTTTCCTGGCCGCCGGTATGCCGACGCCGGCGGCCGGGAAGACGTACGAGCTGTGGTTCGACGACGGCGGGAAGATGCGGCCGGCGGGTCTGATGGACCCGTCAGCCACCGACCAGGCCGTGGTGCTGGACGGGCGGATCGACAACGCCTCCGGGGTGGGCGTGACGGTCGAACCGGCCGGCGGCTCGCAGCAGCCGACGAGTGCCCCGCTGGCGCTGGTGACGTTCCCGGCGGCGGCCCGTGCCTGAGACGTCGCGGACCGGGTCGTCCATCGCGCTGTTCACCGCGGACCTGCGGTTGCACGACAACCCCGTGCTGGCCGCGGCGGTGGCGGCGGCCGGGAGCGTGGTCCCGCTGTTCGTGGTGGACGAGGGCATCGCGCGGGCCGGATTCGCGGTGCCGAACAGGGCGGCGTTCCTCGCCGACTGCCTGGCCGACCTGGACGCGGGCCTGCGGGCGCGCGGCGGGCGGCTGGTCGTGCGGCGCGGCGACGTCGTCGAGGAGATCGTCCGGGCCGCCGGCGACAGCGGGGCGCGGCAGGTGCACATCGCGGCCGGGGTGAGCGGTTACGCCCTGCGCCGCGAGGACCGGCTGCGCAAGGCCCTGGCGGAGGCGGGCTGCGAGGTGGTGGTGCACGAGGCCGTGGTCACCGCGGCCCCGCCCGGTGCCGTCACGCCCGTGGGCCGCGACCACTTCGCCGTGTTCACACCGTACTTCCGGCGCTGGGGCGCCGAGCCCCAGCGCCGCGTGCTGGACGCGCCGCGCAAGGTCACCGTGCCCGAGGACGTGAAGTCCGCCGCGCTGCCCTCCGCCGCCGAGCTGACCGGGCCGGGCGGCGGGCAGCCGTCGCCGGGCCTGCCGCCCGGCGGGGAGACGGCGGGTCGCAAGCTGGCGGGCAGTTGGTGGCGTTCGGGCCTGGAGGGTTACGCGGACCAGCACGACGACCTGGCGGGTGACGCGACCTCCCGGCTCTCGCCGTATCTGCACTTCGGGTGCGTGTCCGCGACCGAGCTCGTGCACCGGGCGCGGTCGGTGAGCGGCCGGGGCGCGGAGGCGTTCATCCGGCAGCTCGCCTGGCGCGACTTCCACCATCAGGTGCTCGCCGCGCGGCCGGACGCGGCGCACCGCGACTACCGTTCCCGGCACGACCGTTGGCGCACCGCGCCCGAGGAGGTCACCGCCTGGCGCGAGGGCCGCACCGGCTACCCCATCGTGGACGCCGCGATGCGCCAACTGCTGCACGAGGGCTGGATGCACAACAGGGGCAGGCTGCTCGTGGCGAGTTTCCTGACCAAGACGCTGTACGTGGACTGGCGGATCGGCGCCCGGCACTTCCTGGACCTGCTGGTCGACGGCGACATCCCCAACAACCAGCTCAACTGGCAGTGGTCGGCGGGCACCGGCACCGACACCCGGCCCAACCGGGTGCTCAACCCGCTGCTCCAGGCGGCCCGTTTCGACCCGGACGGCGACTATGTGCGGCGCTGGGTTCCGGAACTGGCCGAGCTGGAGGGGGCGGCGGTGCACCAGCCGTGGAAGCTGTCGGGCCCGGAACGGGAGCGGTTCGACTACCCGGACCCGATCGTGGCCCTGAGCGAGGGGCACGCCCGCTTCTCGCGGGCCCGCGGCCTGGACGACTGACCGCGAACCCGCGAACCGACCGAGCCACCGAGCCCACCGAAACCGCCGAACCGAGCGGAGCCGACCCACTCACCACGACCGGTGCCCCCAGCGGCCCGGCTGCCGCCGACTACGCCCGCCCGTCAACACCGCCCTTTCGCGGCGGCCACGGGAAGAAACCACTCGTCCGGGCGACGTATTCGGCGTAGCCGGGCCGCTGCGCCATGTGCCGTTCCAGCAGCGGCTTCCCGCTGCCCCGCAGCAGCAGGAAGCTGATGGTCAGCGGGCCGAGCACGGCCAGTACGGCGGCGCCCGCCGCCGACGACCAGCGGGCGCCGTCGCACGCCAGCACGTACAGCCCCCACCAGACGCAGAAGTCGCCGAAGTAGTTGGGGTGCCGGGTCCAGCCCCACAGGCCGCGGTCCATCACCTGACCGCGGTGCGCGGGATCGGCCTTGAAGCGGGCGAGCTGGTGGTCGCCGACCGCCTCGAAGACCAGCCCGACCAGGCACAGCGCCGCGCCGACCGCCGCCGCCGGGCCGACGGACCCCGGCAGATAGCAGGCGACCTGCACCGGCAGCGACACCACGCACACCAGCAGACCCTGGAGGAGGTAGACGATCCGGAAGGCGTACCCGTTGCGGCGGTCGGCCGGGACCTTGGACAGCATCTTCTCGTAGCGCGGATCCTCGCCGTGGCCACGGCCGCGCCAGGCGATGTGCCCGGCCAGCCGCAGCCCCCACACCACGGTCAGGACCAGGACCAGCAGCCGCCGCCCGTCGTCACCGTGCCCCGAGGACAACCCGTACGACACGACGGCGACCGCCGCGAAGGCGGCGCCCCACGCCACGTCGACCACCCGGTGCATGCCCTTGGCCACCGCGACCGCGAAGGTCACCAGCATCACGGCGAGCGCCGCGCCCGCCGCCGCCGCGAGATTCACGCAGAATGCGCCCCACGGAAAGCCGTTCACCGGCCTGCCGCCGAGTCTTCCGCGTGCACGGCACCAGTCGGCCCCGATGCCCCGGTGGCCCCCACCGCCCCCTCCAGCACGAACTGCCGCACATCCAGGTACCCGGACCGGAAACCGGCCTCCGAGTAGGCCAGGTAGAACGTCCACAGCCGCCGGAAGACCGCGTCGAAGCCGAGCGCCGCCACCTCGTCCGCGCACCGCGCGAACCGCTCGCGCCACAGCCGCAGCGTCTCCGCGTAGTGCGGTCCGAACGCCTCGGCGCTGACGATCCGCAGCCCGGTGGCCTCGCCGCTCACCTCGGAGATGGCCTCGGCGGAGGGGATCATGCCGCCGGGGAAGACGTACTTGTGGATCCAGGTGAAGGTGGGAAGGCTCACCAGCATCCGGTCGTGCGGCATGGTGATCGCCTGGAGCGCGATCCGGCCGCCGGGCGCGAGCCGCCGCTCCAGGGTGCGGAAATACTCCGGCCAGAACTCGTGGCCGACCGCCTCGATCATCTCGACGCTGACCACCGCGTCGTACTCGCCCTCGACCTCGCGGTAGTCGCGCAGCAGCACCTCGACACGGTCCTGGAGCCCGGCGGCGCGGACCCGTTCCAGCGCCAGTTCACGCTGCTCGCGCGAGAGCGTCACGCTCACCACACGGGCGCCGCGCGATGCCGCGCGCACCGCCAGCTCGCCCCAGCCGGTGCCGATCTCCAGCAGCCGGGTGCCGGGACCGACCCCGGCCGCGTCCAGCAGCAGGTCGATCTTGCGGTGCTGGGCGGCGGGCAGCAGGTGCTCGTCGGCAGGGAAGCCGCGGAAGACCGCGGAGGAGTACGTCATCGTCTCGTCGAGGAAGAGCGAGAAGAGGTCGTTGGACAGGTCGTAGTGCCGGTGGATGTTGTCGCGCGCGCCCTCGCGGGTGTTGCGCTGCGCCTCCGGCCGCCGCCTGGCCCACGCACCGCGCAGCCGTTGCAGGGACGGCGGTACGAGGGTGGCGACGTTGTCGGCGAAGACCGTGAGCACACCGGTCAGGTCGTCCGCGTCCCACTCCCCGGCCATGTACGACTCGCCGAAGCCGATCAGGCCCTCGGCGCCGATCCGGCGGAAGAAGGACCGCGGGTCGTGCACCCGCATCAGCGGGCCGCCGAGCCCCAGCGTGCGGGCGCCCTCGCCCGCGTCGTCGCCGTCCGGGCCCGCCAGCCGCACCCGCAGCGGCAGCCGCTCCAGCGCCCTGCGGACGAGGAAGGCCGCGACGGCCGCGCGCGCGGCCGAACAGCGGGGCGCCGCCGCGACGTCCGGCCAGCGCTCGGCGTCGACCGCCGCGCGCACCCTGGACGTCGACACGGGCGAGACGGCGGCCCCGGCAGTCACCGGGGCGGCCGGAGTGGATGACACGGTCACCGCATTCCCTCCTGAACGTGATGGCTTGGCCGCGGCCGTACGGGCAGGCCGCGCAGATACAGCAGAACACCGTGGAATCTGATCCCCGCGGAGACGAGGAGCGTCGACCACGGATGGCGTACAGCGGCCCGGAGCAGTCCGGCCGTGGTGGCCGGGCGGCGGTCGCCGCTCACGGTCGCGGTGAAGGGGCGTTTTCCGTCCAGTTCCAGATGGACCGTCACGGAAAGGCGGTTTCCCGGCTCCGGCACTCGCATGCGGTAGTCGCCCTCCACCGGGAAGAACGGGGAGACGTACAGCTCCTTGGCGGTCGAGGCACGGCCCTCGGCGTCCGGCGCCAGCAGATAGCAGTGCCGCTCGCCATAGGTGTTGTGGACCTCCGCGACCACATGGCGGGGCGTGCCGTCACGCGCGTGGCACCAGTACAGGGTCAGCGGGTTGAAGACATGGCCGAGGACACGGGCGTGCGTGAGCATCAGCACGCGGCCGTCCGCGGGGGCCGCCCCCTGCGCGGCGAGGAACCGGTCGAGCCCCGCCCTGACCGTGGGCGCCGTACCGCCGAAGTGGTCCCGCGCCCGGAAACCGGCCAGCGGGCGCAGCGGCAGCGGCAGTCGGGGCATGTGGTCCACGTCGACCAGCCACATATAGGTGCGCATACGGAAGGAGTGCCGCACGGGGCGGTTACGGGCATGGGCGATCCGACAGTCGTACAGCGAAGGCGCCACCGCCTGCGGCTTCGCTTCCACTTTCGCCGGGTCGTGCGCCGTCCCGTCATGCACCGGAGCCGTCATGACCACTCCACCCCCAGCGCGCGCGCCGCCGCCACCCCGGAGGCGCAGCCGTCCTCGTGGAAACCCCAGCCGTGGTAGGCGCCCGCGTAGGCGACCACCGGCCCGTTCAGTTCGGGCAACCGTCGCTGCGCGGCCACCGACTCCGGCGTGTACTGCGGGTGTTCGTACGCCATCCGGTCCCGTACGGCGGAGGGGTCGACCCGGTCGGCGCCGTTGAGCGTCACCACATACGTGTCGGCGCCGTCCAGCCGCTGGAGCCGGTTCATGTCGTAGCTGACCAGGACGGCGTCGGCGTCCGAGGCGCAGGACGGCATCAGGTAGTTCCACGACGCGCGGGCGCCGGACGCGCGCGGCAGCACGCCGGTGTCGGTGTGCAGCAGCGCGGGATTGACGGTGTACGGGATCGCGCCCAGCACCTCGCGCTCGGCCGCGGTGGGCTCGGCGAGCAGGCTCAGCGCCTGGTGCGGGTGGACGGCGACGACCACCGCGTCGTAGCGCTCGGTGGTGCCGTCCTCGACGGTGACCTCGGCCCCGCCGGGGACGCGGCGCAGCGCGGTCACCCGGCTGGAGGTGTGCACGGCGGACACCTCCTTGCCCACCCGCTCGACGTACGTACGGGAGCCGCCGGTGATCGTGCGCCAGGTGGGGGAGTTTCCGACGCTGAGCAGGCCGTGGTGGTCGAGGAAGCGGAAGAGGTAGCGGGCCGGGAAGTCCAGCGCGGTCGCGGGGGAGCAGGACCAGACCGCGGAGACCAGCGGGGTCATGAAGTGCTGGACGAAGTAGGGGGAGTAGCGGCCGTCGGCGAGGAATTCCCGCAGCGTGCGGTCGGTGGCGGCAGCGCGAGCACCCGTGTCCGTATCCGAGCCCGTATCTGTGGAAGAACCCGAGCCCGCACCCGTATCCGCGGAAGAACCCGAACCCGCTTCGCCGCTCTCCGCGAGCAGCCGCCGCGCCCCGCGGTGGAAGGCCGTGACCTCGGTCAGCATCCGCAGATAGCGGCCCCGCAGCGCGTTGCGCGGCTGCGCGAAGAGCCCGCGCGGCCCGCGGGCCCCGGCGTACTCCAGGCCGCAGCCCTCGCACCGCACCGACATGCTCATCTCGGACTCCTGCGTGGCGACGTCCAGCTCGCGCAGCAGCCGCAGCAGATGCGGATAGGTGCGGGCGTTGTGCACGATGAAGCCGGTGTCGACGCTCAGGGACCGGCCGTCGGGGTCGGCCACGTCGTGGGTGTCCGCGTGCCCGCCGAGCCGGTCGTCCGCCTCGTACAGGGACACGTCACTCGCGCGGTGCAGCACATGGGCGGCGGTAAGGCCCGCCACTCCGCTGCCTATCACCGCGATCCGACGTCGTTCGGCCGTCATGCGATCCCCTCGGTCAGTGCTCGATGTCCGGTGACACCCCGTGGTGCCCGGTGGCGCCCCGTGCCCGGTCGGTGTCCGGCGCGGCCGGAACGGCGACCGGCACCGGTGCGCCCTCACTGATCATTCGTGGCCGCCGCCGCCGCGGATTGGTGCGGGAGCGGAACGTTCCGGCGGTGATCTTCACGGTCCCCACCTGCGGCGGAACCCGTCGGTCCGGGGGACGCGGAATCCCGTACCAATCCGCCGGGCGAGTGGCCACGAATGCGGGATGTGACCGACCAGGAGACCATCAGCCCCGGCAGTGCGCTGGAGCCTCATCAGCCACATGGCCCGAGCGCCGCCGGCTGGCTGCTGAGGGTCGTACTCGGCGCGCTGAGCGGCCTGTTGGCCGCTGCCGCGTCGCTCGGTTTCGCCGAACTCGTCGCCGTGGCCGCCCGTCCCGAGGCCAGTCCGGTGACGGCGGTCGGCGGCGCGGTCATCGACCGCACACCGGTGTCCCTGAAGGACTACGCGGTACGGAACTTCGGCACCAACGACAAACTGGTGCTGCAACTGGGCATCGTCGCGATCCTGGCCCTCTTCGCCTTCGTGCTCGGCGTGTTCGCGCTGCGCTTCCGGCGCACGGGCTGCGCGGGCGTGCTGGCCTTCGGCGTCATCGGGGCGGTCGCCGCCTGGAGCCGACCCGACTACCACCGGCTGGACGCGCTGCCGTCGATCGTCGGCGCGCTGCTCGGAGCGGCGGCGCTGTGGCTGCTGACGCGGCGGCTCACGCTCCGCGCCGCACCGGCCGCGCGCGTGCCGGAACAGGCCGCCGCGCCGGAGACACCGACCGCTCCGTCCGCCGTGGAGCGCGCCGCGGAGGACGACGACGACACCGTCGAGACCCCTCTGCCACGGACGGAAACGCCCGCCCCGGAGGCCGGGCCCACCTCCCGCCCCGCGTTCGACCGCCGTGGCTTCGTGCTGGCCGCTGCCGCCACGGCTGCCGCGTCCGCGGGTGCGGGAGCCCTGGGCCGTACCCTCAACAACCGTCGCGGCGCCGTCGCGGTGGCCTCACGGAAGGCCATCGCGCTGCCCGCCCCCGCCTCCCGCGCCGCGGCCGTCCCGCGCGGGGCGGACCTGGGAATCCCCGGCCTGAGCGCGTTCACCACGCCGAACGCGAAGTTCTACCGCGTCGACACCGCCCTGGTCGTGCCGAAGATCGACGCCACCACCTGGCGGCTGCGCATCCACGGCATGGGCGTGGGCAAGGAGTTGACGCTCTCCTACGACGACCTGCTGCGCCGTGACCTGATCGAGCGGGACATCACGCTGACCTGCGTGTCCAACCAGGTCGGCGGACTGTACGTCGGCAACGCCCGCTGGATCGGCGTCCGGCTGGCCGATCTGCTGCGCGAGGCGGGGGTACGTCCCCCGTCGCGCGGTGGCACGGCGGACCAGTTGGTGGCGCACTCGGTGGACGGCATGGCCATCGGCTCGCCGGTGGAGACCGTGCTCGACGGCCGTGACGCGATGCTCGCGCTCGGCATGAACGGCGAGCCGCTGCCCTTCGCCCACGGCTTCCCCGTCCGCATGCTGGTGCCCGGCCTGTACGGCTATGTGTCGGCCTGCAAGTGGCTTCGCGAACTCGAACTGACCACCTTCGACTCCTACGACGCCTACTGGGTCAAACGCAGCTGGTCGCGCGAGGCGCCGATCAAGACCGAGTCGCGGATCGACACCCCGAAGCCGTTCGCCAGTCCCAAGGCGGGCCGGGTGCCGGTGGCCGGGGTGGCGTGGGCGCAGCACCGGGGCATCGACCGGGTGCAGGTACGGGTCGACGGCGGCCGGTGGCAGACCGCCCGGCTCGCGGACGAGGACAGCACCGACACCTGGCGGCAGTGGCTGTGGGAGTGGGACGCCACGCCCGGCAGTCACACGCTGGAGGTCCGCGCGACGGACCGTGACGGCTACACGCAGACCGACCACCGCGTCGGCACCGTCCCGAACGGCGCGACCGGCTGGCACTCGGTGGTGGTCAGCGTCGACTGACCCGTCGGCGCGCCGACCATCCGACGACCTGTTCGCCTTCGAGCGGCCCGCCGCCCCCCCCGGGCCATCCGCCCCCCGGACCATCCGCCTCCCCAACTCCCCGCCACAGACGACTTTTCCGCACGCACATGTCGCATAGACCGCACATATAGAGGAGAAAAACCATGTTCAACCTCCGCGCCCGCCGCATCGCCGTCGCCGTGACGGCCGCCGCCGTCCTGCCGCTGGCCCTCAGCGCCTGTTCGAGCGACGACAACAAGAAGGACGACTCGGCGGCGGCGAGCCCGTCCACCTCGGCGAGCGATCCGGCGATGGCGCCCACCAGCGACGCGCCGAGTGACGCCTCGACGAAGGACGCGCCCTTCGGCCCCGGCTGCGCCACCGTGCCCAAGAACGGCGCGGGCAGCTTCGACGGCATGTCCAAGGACCCGGTGGCGACCGCCGCCTCGCACAACCCGGCGCTGTCGACGCTGGTCGCCGCCGTCCAGAAGGCCGGTCTCGTCGACACCCTGAACAACGCCCAGAACATCACCGTCTTCGCGCCGACCAACGACGCCTTCGCGAAGATCCCGAAGGCCGACCTCGACAAGGTCCTCGCCGACAAGGCGATGCTCACCAAGATCCTCACCTACCACGTGGTCGGCGAGCCGGTGAAGGCGCCCGAGGGCCTGTCCAAGGGCACCTACACCACGCTGGAGAAGGGCACCCTGACGACCTCGGGCTCCGGCGAGGCGTACAAGGTCAACGACACGGCGAACGTGGTCTGCGGCAACGTCACCACCGCCAACGCCACCGTGCAGATCATCGACACGGTGCTGATGCCCAAGTAGCCGTTGGGGACCAGGCGTTACGGATCACACCGGACGGCCCGCGACGACGCGCAGCAGGTGTTCCGCCACGGCGGACATCGCGTCGCGGGCCGGCCGCAGATAGCGCCGCGGGTCGACGACGGCCGGGTCCGCCGCCAGGTGCTCCCGTACCGCCCCGGTGAAGGCGATGTTCAGCGCCGTACCGATGTTGACCTTCACCATCCCGGCGGCGACGGCCCGCCGCAGCTCGTCGTCCGGCACACCGGACGAGCCGTGCAGCACCAGCGGTACGGGTACGGCCGTGCGCAGCGCGGCTATCAGTTCGTGGTCGAGGCGCGCGGAGCGGTCGGTCATCGCGTGCGAGCTGCCGACCGCGACGGCGAGTGCGTCCACCCCGGTCGCGGCGGTGAAGGCGGCGGCCTCGGCGGGGTCGGTCCGCACGCCGGGCGCGTGCGCCCCGTCCTTGCCCCCGACCTCGCCCAACTCGGCCTCGACCCAGGCGCCCTGGCCGTGCGCCCACTCCACCATCCGCGCGGTGGCCCGCAGATTCTCCTCGTACGGCAGCTTCGACGCGTCGAACATCACCGAGGACGCCCCGGCGGCCACGCCCGCCCGCAGCAGCTCCTCGCTCTCCACGTGGTCCAGGTGCAGGGCGACCGGCACCGCCGCGCCCCGCGCGACCGCCGCCGCCCCCGCCAGCACCGGCTCGACCCGGCCGCCGTGGAAGGCCACCGCGTTCTCGCTGATCTGGAGGATCACCGGCAGCCCGGCGGCCTGCGCGGCGGAGGTGATCGCCTCCGCGTGCTCCAGCGTGATCACATTGAACGCGGCGACCCCGTGGCCCGCGGCCCGGGCTGCGGTGACGAGTTCTGCGGTGGAGACGGCAGGCATGGGATTCCTCGGGGTACGTACGGCGGTGCCGGTTTCACGGGTGCGGGCGGGGGTACGGGCGGCGGTCCGCCGAACAGCGGAGCGCCGCGCGGGGGTTGGCGTCAGGCCAGGACGACGGAACGCGTCAGGTTGCGCGGCCGGTCCGGGTCGTACCCCTTGTTCTCCGCGATGGCCACCGCGAGCCGCTGGACCCGCACCAGGTCGGCCAGCGGGTCGAGCACGGGCGCGCCCGTACCGCCGACCGCGCTCGTGCCGCCGTCGGCGGGCGCGGCGGAACCGGCCTCGAGAAGGCCGCCCACGCCCGCGACGTTGTCCGCCAGGCCCTCGGGCAGGGCGCCGAAGGCCCACACCACGCGGCCGGGGCCGGTGATGCTGATCGGGCCGTGCCGGTACTCCATCGCCGGGTAGCTCTCGGTCCAGGCGCCCGCGGCCTCGCGCATCTTCAGCGCGGCCTCCTGCGCCAGGCCGTAGGTCCAGCCGGTGCCGAGGAAGGTGAACTGCTCGGCGGCCGTGACGGTGGTGGGCAGTTCCTGGGTGAGCGCCAGCCGCGCGTCGGCGACGGCCGCGGTCAGGTCGTGGCCGAGGTGGGCGCGCAGCAGCGCGAGCGCGGTGGTGGCGAACCGGGTCTGCACCACCGACTGTTCGTCGGCGAAGTCCAGCACCACGACCTCGTCGGCGGCCTCCATCACCGGGGTGTGCGGGTCGGCGGTGATCGCCGTGACCGCGACGCCCGCCGTACGCAGTCGCTCGCTCGCCCGCAGCACCTCGGTGGTGGTGCCGGAGCGGGTGATCGTCAGCACACGGTCGTAGCCGCGGCCGAACGGGAACTCCGAGGCCGCGAAGGCGTCGGTCTCGCCGTGGCCGCCCTGTTCGCGCAGCGCGGCGTAGGACTGGGCCATGAACCAGGAGGTGCCGCAGCCGATCACCGCCACCCGCTCGCCGTCGCGCGGCAGCTTTCCGGCCTCGGCGGGAGCGAGATCGGCCGCCCGCTGCCAGCACTCGGGCTGGGAGGCGGTCTCGGTGGTGGTGAGGGACGCGGACATCGGGGCTCCTCGTGCGGTGTGCGAGATACGGCGTGCGAGATGCGACGCGCGGTGCGGATGCGCGATCCTGCTCGAAACGAGCAGCTATCGAGCATAAATGTACACAGAGGAGAGGGCTGGCGGAAGGTCCCGGACTGCGCTAAGGGCGCACGCGGGCGGCGCGCCCCCTGTCCGGCGGCCGAATGAGGCGCGCGTCACACTTCCCGCACCGGATGTCACATCCCGTCGCGCGGTCCGGCTCTCTGGTACGAGGGCGTGAACGGCGGCCGGACCCGACGAAGGCCGAACGGTGAGAACGAGAAGAACGAGGAGGAAACCCTGCCCGAGAGAAAGCTCCGCACGACAGGCAGGGCTCTTCGTCCTCTGTCAATTGCTTTACGCGAGGCCCGAAGCGCTCACGTGGATTCCTTCAGAGCCGCCGCTTCCGTTTTCGCGGCCACACGTTCGAGTAGCTCGTCGAGATCGTATTGCGCGCGTCCGGGACTGCCGTAGCGGGTGATCTTGCCGCGGCTGGCCCATTTCCTGATCGTCGCCTCGGAGACTCCGGCGGCGAGTGCGGCGAGTTGAGTCGGAACAAGCCGACTTCTATTGCGCGGTGGCGGATTCATGCGGCGTCCTCCGGGCGCTGGGATTGTGCTGCCGCTCCCGCAGTGCCGCGCGCGAACTGCCGCGTCTGCTGAATCTGCCGGGATAGCAGAAGCCATTGGTGGGGCTGCCAACTGTGTCCTGCGGTACAGCTCACTTCTCGAGTGCGCCGGCCGTCGGGCGACGACGGCGCCGTGGTCATCGCCGCGCTGCAACCGGAATGGATGCATTGGCCGAGATCCATGCGCAACGCGGGCTGCGTGTAGGCGGACCGGCGCGCGCGGTGCGTTATCTCGGAGATCTCCTCCGCGAAGTCCGCGGCGGTCGGGTGCGCGAGCAGCCAGTTGAGGTGGACGACGAGGAAGTCGGCCATCTCCTCCGGCTGCCTGCGGACCGGCTTGCGGACGGCGCGCTCCTCGGCGACCATCGCCGCCCACGAGGCCAGGAACCCGACGATGCCGGACCGGGCGGTGATCGCCGCCTCGTCCAGCCGTATTCCGGTCGACTGCCTGCTGCCGCTGACCCGTTGGAGGGTCGGGTTGCGGCGCGGATGGAGCACCGACTCGCAGTCGTCGTAGATCTCCGGCAGCTCCATCAGATTCGCCTTGAGATCGTGGTAGCACGAGGTGCACAGACGCAGCCCCGGGGCCGCTGTGCGGCGCGGTCGCGACCCGTGCGGCACGTTGCCGCATTTTTGGCCCACACATGGAGATGAATTCATTTGGTCACCCGTTGGTCATGATGTCGGAAGGTGGCTGTCGCAGTGCGAACTCGTCGATCGACTCGATGACCGAGGGGAGTGCGCCCTGTTCAGGACATGCCGAAAGTCGTCGTCGGTGCAGGTGAGCGACGTCCCGTCGGAACATGGCCGTGCATCGGCTGCCTCCGACGGAATGGCGCACCGTCAGCGGCGACCGCTGGATCCGGAACCTGTCGACGTACTCCAGGCGCGAGGGAACTACTCAGCGGAACGCCTGGACCATCTCAACGCAGTGCTGAACGCAGTGCAGAACGGTCGGCGAGGGCCGGGCCGACCGGATATACCGCGAGCAGCGGTGCTCGCGGGCTCCACAGACCAGTGGGGCCCATGGGGCACGCCGGATCATGGAGGTGTGCGTCGTGAGTGGATCGCACCGGTACGGGATGATGTGGGGCGCGCGTGTGCCGTGGCGTCGCCTAAGCGGGACGTCATCGTCCGTGCCACGCGGGACGGGGCCCGCCGCGCCGTCGAATCAACGGCCGAATCGACCGTCGAGTCGCCGGAGCGTGCGCGGACCTGGCCGGCCTCCGCGTCCGAGCAGTGGCTCGGGCGGAGACGGATGACGGTGCCCTGGGCCGTGCCCGGGACCGTTCGTAAAGCTGGATCCCCGCCGGTCGCCCGAGGGTGACCTGGAGAAACGCTCCCGTGGCGCCATGAGGTGACCGGCTCATCCACCGTGCCTGAAGCACCCCGGCACGAGACCGAGGTTACCGGCGATCGGAAACGCCGTGGTGGCCGTGATGAGTCCAGTTGGGCCTGTCGCGTTAAATCCGTGTTCATAACGATCCGGAACCCCCGCTCCCGAGTCATGTACGGCTTACAGCATACGGATGTTCGCGTTTGGCAGGCGACGATACAGGCAAACGCAGGAGCCGTCCACACCTGATCTACCTGCGACGATCACGCTCCACGCGGCCCTGACCGGCGGCTCATTGACGAGAATGCCGCCTCGTAAAATGTGACTACACGCTAGCGTGACGCCGTCGTGAACCCGCGAACAATCACCATCTGACAGCGCGTCAGGCTCCATGGTCATTCGGGTCCGGAGTGTTCCGAAATGCTCGATGTTGAGGCGATGCTATGAGGATCATCGGACTTCATCGGTGTCACGCAAATTCGAGGGGCACTGCAACCATCTTTCCCGACCGCATACTCCCGACCCGTCGATGAACTGCGCAAACAGCCCGCTGACCAAGTGAAGTTGACATCGGCGGCAAGAGACTGTCACGATACTTCCGGCGGCCGAGGTATGCCCGGATCCGGGCAGCAGTGAGACCTCGGACGCCGCAATCACACTCAGATCACCGAGCCCCGCGTGCGCTGTGCAGCCGCGGGGCTTCGTCATGGGCGGCCACGCCGTCTCCGACCGCCCGCCACCGGCACCGCGAAAGGCCGAAAGGAGCCTGCGGCGCATGGACAGGATCGGTTTTGTCTTCCCCGGCCAGGGTTCGCAGAAGGTGGGAATGGGGCTCGACCTCGCCGGAGAGCATCCGGATCTGGTCGGCCCCTACTACCGCACCGCGGACGAGATTCTCGGCCTTCCACTGTCCCGGCTGTGCTGGGAGGGACCCGCCGAGGTCCTCCGGGACACCTCGATCACCCAGCCCGCGATCTTCCTGACCAGCCTGTGCACCTGGCAGAGCCTGCGTCCGCGCGGTCTCGCCCCCGACATCGTCGCGGGCCACAGCCTCGGCGAATACACCGCGCTGGTCGCCGCGGGCGTCCTCGAATGGACCGACGCCCTCCGACTCGTACGGCTGCGCGGCCAGTTGATGGCCGCGGTCAACGCACGCGTGCCCGGCGCCATGGCGGCCGTACTCGGCCTGCCGCTCGAGGACGTCGAGGCCATCTGCGCACAGGCCGCCACCGGCACCGGCCAGATCGTCGAGATCGCCAACGACAACGAACCGGCGCAGGCGGTCGTCTCGGGCCAGGCCGAAGCCGTCCAATGGGTGATGGCCGCCGCCAAGGACGCCGGCGCGCGCCGGGCGGTCCCCCTCGAAGTCGGCGCGCCTTTCCATTGCAGTCTCATGAGCGAGATCGAGGACGAATTCGCGGCGGCCCTGGACGCGGTGGAATTCCGCGATCCGGTGGTCGAGACGATCTCGTCCGTCACCGCGGCGCCGGTCACCACCGCCGCCGAGGCGCGTACCGCGCTCAAACGCCAGCTCACCGGCCGGGTCCGCTGGACCGAAACCGTGGCCGGAATGTCGGACGCGGGCGTGGACCGCTTCATCGAGATCGGACCCGGAAAGGTACTCGGCGGCCTGTGCCGCCGGATCGCCCCGGCAGCACGGGTGTTCGCGACATTCGATTCACGGCAGTGTGCCTCGACTCTCGATGCGCTCGCATTCGCGGCCGGAGGTTGACCGGAGACTCGCAAGCAGTCCAAGGAACCGATCAGGCCCAGGTCGCAGTCGGACCTGAGCGTCACAAAGGGCGGACCCATGAGCCGGATAGACCTTCTGAAGCCTCATATACCAGCCCCACGTGCGTCCGCAAACGTCAATCGCACCGAGATACGTACCGCATCGCCGGTACGGGGAGTGCCGGGGCCGTCCGTGAGCTGGCGGGTACTTGTGGTGGAACCTCATGCAGACGACGCCGAATCCCTGGTCAGGGGGTTACGGCGGCACGGACACGAGGTCGCGTCGGTCGGCACGGGCGGCGCGGCACTCCAGACGTACGAGGACGCGGACCTGGTCCTGCTCGACCTCGACCTGCCCGACCTGGACGGACTCGAGGTCTGCCGGAGCATCCGGTCGGTCTGCGACGTGGCGGTCATCGCCGTCACCGCGCGCGGCACCGAACTCGACCGGGTGCTCGGCCTCCAGGCAGGCGCCGACGACTACCTCGTCAAGCCGTACGGCTTCCGCGAGTTGATGGCCCGGATGGACGCGGTCATGCGCCGCGCCCGCCCGGAACCCGCCTCCGCGCGGGTCATCTCCTGCGGACCGCTGCGGATCGACGCCGGATCGCGCGAAGTGCGGCTCGGCGGACGGCATATAGATGTGACCCGTAAGGAATTCGACGTGCTCTACCTGCTGGCCTCGCACCCGGACATCGTCATCACCCGGAAGCGGCTCATGCAGCAGGTGTGGGGTGACTCGTGGTCCCGGCGGACCGTCGACACCCATGTCAGCAGCCTCCGGACGAAGCTGGGCGCCAAGGAGTGGATCGTCACCGTCCGCGGTGTCGGATTCCGGCTCGGTCTGGGGCTCGAACGGTCCGGGTCCTCCGCATGAGCCGCGCGGCCGTGCGGTGCGAAGGACACGAATGCGGTACGCGGCAGGCCGAGCCCCGCGACGGGGGCCGGCACCCCGGCCGTCCGGTCGGCGGGAACCGGCTGTGCGCCGCCTGCCACCGTCGGCTGACCACCGGCATCGGCATGCTCCCCGAGCTGTACCGGGACTGCGAGCGGGTGCTGGGCGGCGCCGCGGCCAAGGGGCTGCGCGAACGCACCAGCGGCGGCCCGCTGCCCGGCATGCCGTTCAACCCGGCGGCGGCCGAGACACGCGCCGCGATCCTCGGGGTGCTCGGCTCCTGGAGCGGCCTGATCGCCCAGCAGCGCGGGCTCGTACCGCCCGAGCGGTCCGTCGGCACCCTGTCGGTGTTCCTGCTGCGGCACGCCGACTGGCTGGCCGGGCACCCGGCCGTCGCCGAGGCCACCCGCGAGGTGGCCCGGCTGGTCAGCAGGGCCCGCCGCGTCGCCCACCCCGAGCAGATCCGCCGGATCGCGCTGGGCGACTGCGTCGAACCCGGCTGCGAGGGGCGGCTGTCCGCCGTCGTACGCGTCGGGGCGACGGCCGCGCACCCGGCCGTGCAGTGCGACGCCCAGGCCGGGCACACCTGGGCCGGGCACCAACTCACCCATCTGCGCCGCCTGATGCCCGCCGAGGACACGGCCCCGGGTACAGCGGCCGACACCTCCGCCGGCACTTCCGCCGGTCCCGCCGCCGTCACCCCCGCCGTCGCCGAGCGCTGGCTCACCGCCGCCGACATCTCGCGGCTGTGGAGCACCCCGGTCGGCACGGTCTACCGGCTGGCCAGCGAGCAGAGCTGGCGCCGCAGGCACGGCTCGGGCCGCACCTACTACTCGGAGGCCGACGCACACGCGTGCTTCAGCCGCCGCGCCGAGCGATCTGCCGAACGATCCCGCTAGGACGGCCTGTTTCGACGACCAGCGGACGACCCCTCCATCACTCCCATCACCAGGAGCGAACGATGCACAGCACGTTGATAGTCGCGCGCATGCTGCCGCAGTCCGCGGAGGACGTGGCCCGGATCTTCGGGGAATTCGACCAGACCGGGATGCCCGACCTGATGGGCACCCGTCGACGGGAGCTCTTCTCCTACAACGGCCTCTACTTCCACCTCCAGGACTTCGACACGGAGGCCGGTAACACGACCATCGAACAGACCAAGGACCACCCGCTCTTTGTGCAGGTCAGCGCCGACCTGAAGCCGCACATCGAGGCCTACAACCCGGCGACCTGGCGGTCGCCGAAGGACGCGATGGCCACGCGTTTCTATCACTGGGCCAAGTCCGAGTGACGGACCTGATCTCAAGCCTGTCCTCAAGAATTCACGAAATTCCGAAGGGAGCGGCGTCCACATGGGACGGCGAGTGGTGATAACCGGCATTGGGGTCGTGGCGCCGGGGGGTGTCGGCGTGAAGGACTTCTGGAGTCTGCTGAGCGACGGCCGAACCGCGACCAGAGGCATCACGTTTTTCGATCCCGCCCCGTTCCGTTCCCGCGTCGCGGCCGAGGTCGATTTCGACCCGGAGGCACTGGGACTGAGCCCGCAGGAGATCCGCCGCATGGACCGCGCCGCGCAGTTCGCGGTGGTCACGGCCGCGGAGGCGCTCGCGGGCAGCGGACTGGAGATGTCCGACCTGGACCCGTACCGGACCGGGGTGACCGTCGGCAGCGCCGTCGGCGCGACGATGGGCCTGGACCAGGAGTACCGCGTCACCAGTGACGGCGGGCGTCTCGACCTCAACGACCACCGGTACGCGGTACCGCATCTGTACGACTTCTTCGTGCCCAGCTCCTTCGCGAGCGAAGTGGCCTGGTCCACCGGGGCCGAGGGCCCGGCGACGGTGGTCTCCACCGGCTGCACCTCCGGCCTGGACTCGGTGGGCTACGCGACCGAGCTGATCCGCGAGGGCAGCGTCGACGTGATGATCGCGGGCGCCACCGACGCCCCGATCTCCCCGATCACCGTGGCCTGCTTCGACGCCATCAAGGCCACCACCTCGCGCAACGACGACCCCGAGCACGCCTCGCGGCCGTTCGACAACTCCCGCAACGGCTTCGTCCTCGGCGAGGGTTCCGCGATGTTCGTGCTGGAGGAGTACGAGGCGGCCAAGGCGCGCGGCGCGCACATCTACTGCGAGATCGCCGGGTACGCCACCCGCTCCAACGCCTTCCACATGACGGGTCTGCGGCCCGAGGGCCTGGAGATGGCCGAGGCCATCAGGACGGCCCTGGACGAGGCGCGGATGAACCCCGACGAGATCGACTACGTCAACGCGCACGGCTCGGGCACCAAGCAGAACGACCGCCACGAGACCGCCGCCGTCAAGCGCACGCTGGGCGACCACGCGTACCGGACGCCGATGAGCTCCATCAAGTCGATGGTCGGGCACTCGCTCGGCGCGATCGGCTCGATCGAGATCGCCGCGTCCGCGCTGGCCATCGAGAACAACCTGGTCCCGCCGACGGCCAATCTGCACGAGCCGGACCCGCAGTGCGACCTGGACTACGTACCGCTCAAGGCCAGGGAGTGGACCACCGACGCCGTGCTCAGCGTCGGCAGCGGCTTCGGCGGCTTCCAGAGCGCGATGGTGCTGCGGAGGGCGGCATGACCACTTCCGAAGGCACGGCCGCTTCCGCGGACACGACCGCTTCCACGGGCCCGGCCGCTTCCGAAAGCACGGCCGCCTCCTCTGGCGCCGCCAGTTCCGTCGTCGTCACCGGTATCGGCGTCACCGCGCCCAACGGCCTGGGCACCGAGGAGTTCTGGGCCGCGACGCTCGCGGGGAAGAACGGCATCGGACCCGTCCAGCGGTTCGACGCCACCGGCTACCCCGCCAAACTCGCAGGCGAGGTACCGGGCTTCGTCGCCACGGACTACCTGCCGAGCCGGCTGATCCCGCAGACCGACCACATGACCAGGCTCGCCCTGGTCGCGGCCGACTGGGCGCTGGCCGACGCGGGCGTGAAGCTCGACGAGTGGAAACAGTTCGACATGGGCGTCATCACCGCCAGCTCCTCCGGCGGTTTCGAATTCGGCCAGAACGAACTCCAGAAGCTGTGGTCCAAGGGCGGCCAGCACGTCAGCGCGTACCAGTCCTTCGCCTGGTTCTACGCGGTCAACACCGGCCAGATCTCCATCCGCAACGGCATGCAGGGCCCCAGCGGGGTCGTCGTCTCCGACCAGGCGGGCGGCCTCGACGCGCTCGCGCAGGCCAGGCGGCAGATCCGCAAGGGCACCCGGCTGATCGTCTCCGGCGGCGTCGACGGCTCGATCTGCCCCTGGGGATGGATCGCGCAGGTCGCCGCGGGACGGCTCACCGACAGCGACGACCCGGACAAGGCGTACCGGCCCTTCGCCGCGGACGCCGACGGCTATGTGCCCGGCGAGGGCGGCGCGTTGCTGATCCTGGAGGACGCCGGGTCCGCGCGGGAGCGCGGCGCCAAGGTCTACGGGGAGATCGCCGGATACGCCTCGACCTTCGACCCCAGGCCCGGCAGCGGCCGGGAGCCCGGTCTGCGGCGGGCCGTCGAGGCGGCGCTGGCCGACGCGGGCCTGACGGCGGGCGACATCGACGTCGTCTTCGCCGACGCGGCGGCCGTCCCCGAACTGGACCGCGCGGAGGCCCACGCGATCACCGCGGTCTTCGGACCGCGCGGCGTGCCGGTCACCGCGCCCAAGACGATGACCGGACGGCTCTACTCAGGAGCCGCGTCGCTCGACACGGCCGCCGCGCTGCTGTCGATCAGGGACGGGGTCATCCCGCCCACCACCCATGTCGCCCCCGCCCCCGAGTACGACCTCGACCTGGTGGTCGACCGGCCCAGGACCGCGCCGGTGAACGCCGCGCTGGTGCTGGCCAGGGGCTACGGCGGCTTCAACTCGGCGATGGTCGTGCGCGGAGCAGCCCGGTGACGGGCCCGCGCACCGCCGTCGCCACACCTCAGGAAGGGACCGAGATGGCCGGACCGGAACTCACGATCGAAGACCTCAAGCGCATCCTCCGGGAAGCCGCGGGCGAGAGCGAGGGCATCGACCTGGACGGCGACATCCTCGACCAGACCTTCGAGGACCTCGGCTACGACTCGCTGGCGCTGCTGGAGACCGGCAGCCGGATCGAGCGCGAGCACGGGATCGAGCTGGAGGACACCTCCATCACCGTCGTCGAGACGCCGCGGGCGCTGCTCGCCGTCGTCAACGAGCAACTCGCCGCGGAACACGCGGCCTGACGCTCCCCCCACCCGGTGGGGGGGGGGGGGGGGCGAGGGGGGGGGGGGGGGGGCCCCCCCCCCCACCCCCCCCCCCCCCCCCCCCACCCCCCCCCCCCCCCCACCCCCAGCCCACACCCCCAGCCCCCACGTACAGCGCACCCGTCCAGCCCACACGCCCAGACCACACGTACAGCGCACATGAACGCAGCACTTGAAGAGCGCACGTGAACGCAGCACATGTACGCAGCCGAGCGGTACCGAGTCGGAGGAGCAGTCATGTCGGCAGAGGGACAGCGGGTCGCTCTCGTCACCGGGGCCACCAGCGGAATCGGGCTCGCCGTCACCAGGGCGCTGGCCGCACAGGGACACCAGGTGTTCATCTGCGCGCGGACGCCCGAGAGCGTGGAAGTGACCGTCAAGGAACTACGGGACGAGGGCCTGGACGTCGACGGCACCGCCTGCGACGTCAAGTCGGGCGACGACATCAAGGCGTTCGTGCTCGCCGCCGTGGAGCGGTACGGGCCGGTCGACGTCCTGGTCAACAACGCGGGCCGCAGCGGCGGCGGCGTCACCGCCGACATCGACGACGAGCTGTGGTTCGACGTCGTCAACACCAACCTCAACAGCGTCTTCCTGATGACGCGCGAGGTGCTCAACACCGGCGGCATGCGGTACCGCGACCGCGGCCGGATCATCAACATCGCCTCCACCGCGGGCAAGCAGGGCGTGGTGCTCGGCGCCCCGTACTCCGCCTCCAAGCACGGCGTCGTCGGCTTCACCAAGGCCCTGGGCAACGAGCTGGCGCCGACCGGGATCACGGTCAACGCGGTCTGCCCCGGCTACGTCGAGACGCCGATGGCCGCGCGGGTCCGGCAGGGCTACGCGGCGGCCTACTCGACCACCGAGGGCGAGATCCTCCAGAAGTTCCAGTCGAAGATCCCGCTCGGCCGCTACTCCACGCCCGAGGAGGTCGCGGGCCTGGTCGGCTACCTGGCCACCGACACCGCGGCGTCGATCACCGCGCAGGCCATCAACGTGTGCGGCGGCCTCGGCAACTTCTGATCCGCCGCCACCGACCCCGTCCTACGACGTCCGACTCGCGTGAGGGGAACGAGAATGACGCAGACTGGCCACCGCGAGGTGGAGCACGAGATCACGGTGAACGCCCCGGCCGCCGCGGTGTACCGGCTGATCGCCGAGGTGGAGAACTGGCCGCGGATCTTCCCGCCGACCGTTTTCGTCGACCATGTGGAGCGCTCGGAGAACGAGGAGCGCATCCGCATCTGGGCCACCGCCAACGGCGCGGCCAAGAACTGGACGTCGCGCCGCGTCCTGGACCCGCGGGCGCTGCGGATCGAATTCCGCCAGGAGGTCTCGGCGCCGCCGGTCGCGGCGATGGGCGGCACCTGGGTGATCGAGCCCGTGTCCGACACCGAGTCGCGGGTGCGGCTGCTGCACGACTACCGCGCCATCGACGACAAGCCGGACGATCTCGCCTGGATCGACGAGGCCGTGGACCGCAACAGCCGCTCCGAACTGGCCGCGCTCAAGACCAACGTCGAACTGGTCGTCGGCTCCGCGGACGAACTCCTGCTGTCCTTCGCCGACACCGTCCACATCGACGGATCGGCCAAGGACGTCTACGACTTCATCAACGAGGCGCAGCTCTGGAAGGAGCGGCTGCCGCACGTGGCGCGGGTCTCGCTGGAGGAGGAGACGCCGGGACTGCAGATCCTGGAGATGGACACCCTCACCAAGGACGGCTCCTCGCACACCACCAAGTCGGTGCGCGTGACCTTCCCGCACAGCAGGATCGTCTACAAGCAGATCACCCTGCCCGCGCTGATGACGCTGCACACCGGCTACTGGCTGTTCGAGGAGGAGGGCGACGGCGTCGCCGCCACCTCCCAGCACACCGTGGTGATCAACACCGCGAACATCACCAAGATCCTCGGCCCGGACGCCGGGGTCGCCGAGGCGCGCGCCTTCGTGCAGAACGCGCTGAGCACCAACAGCCGGGCCACCCTGGGCCACGCCAAGGACTACGCCGAGGGCCGGCGCTGAGATGGACACCGACGTCATCATCGTCGGCGCGGGGCCTGTCGGCCTGATGCTGGCCGGTGAACTCCGGCTCGGCGGAGCCCGGGTGACGGTTCTGGAGCGGCTCGCCGCCCCCACCACCGAGTCCCGGGCGTCGACCCTGCACGCCCGCACCATGGAACTCCTCGACCAGCGCGGCCTGTTGGAGACGCTGGGCACGCCGCCCAACGAGCCGATGGGCCACTTCGGCGGTCTGCCGCTCGACCTGAGCGAGCCGACCACCCGCTACCCCGGCCAGTGGAAGGTCCCGCAGGCCCGGGTCGAGGAGCTGCTCGCGGAGTGGGCCACGGGGCTGGGCGCGGAGGTCAGGCGCGAGCACGAACTGCTCGGCCTGACCACGGGCGACGGCGGCGACGAAGGTGACGTGGGCGCGGAAGGCGTGGAGGTCGAGGTCGCCACCCCGGACGGTGTCACCCGTCTCACCGCCGGCTATCTGGTCGGCTGTGACGGCGAGGAGAGCACCGTACGGCGGCTGGCGGGCTTCGACTTCCCCGGCTCCGACGCCACCAAGGAGCTGCTGCGCTGCGACGTGCTGGGGCTCGACATCCCCAACCGCCGCTTCCAGCGGCTCCCGAACGGGGTGGCCATCGCGGCCACCCGCGACGGCGTCACCCGCGTCATGGTGCACGAGTTCGGCCGCGAGGTGCGGCCGAGGACCGCGGAACCCGAGTACGCCGAGATCGCCGCCGTGTGGGCCAGGGTCACCGGTGAGGACATCACCCACGGCACCCCGACGTGGCTGAACGCCTTCGGCAACACCAGCCGCCAGGCGGCCTCGTACCGCCGGGGCCGGGTGCTGCTCGCCGGGGACGCCGCCCACCGGCAGATGCCGGTCGGCGGCCAGGCGCTCAACCTCGGGCTCCAGGACGCGGCCAACCTCGGCTGGAAGCTCGCCGCGCGGGTCACCGGGCGCGCGCCCGACGGGCTGCTGGACACGTACCACACCGAGCGGCACGCGGTCGGGCGGCGGGTGCTGGCCAACATCGAGGCGCAGACCGTCATCCTCTTCGGCGGCCCCGAGACCGGGGCGGTCCGCGGCACCGCCGCCGAACTCCTCACCCGCACCTCGGTCGTCCGCGGCCACCTCGCCGGCATGATCAGCGGCCTCGACATCCGCTACGGCGATCCCGACGCCGACACTCACCCCGACACGGCCGGTGAGTTGACCGGCCGCCGCGTGCCCCACATCGCGCTGACGACCGCGGACGGGCCCACCGGCACCACCGAGCTGCTGCGGCCCGGCCGCGGCGTGCTGCTCGACCTGTCGGGCGACACCAGGCGCCGGGCCACGCTGGGCAGGGCCGCCGAGGGCTGGGCGGGCCGGGTCGACGTGGTGTCGGCGCGCCCGGTGCCCGGCACGCTCCTCGACGGGCAGAAGACCGTACTGCTGCGGCCCGACGGACACATCGCCTGGTCGGCGCCGCGCGCGGCCGACCCGGCTCCGGCGCTGCGGCGCTGGTTCGGCGCCGAGGACGTCCCCCGGGTCCCCGTCACGCCGATCGCGGCTCCACGGAAGGGCGTTGCGGAGACGGCGGCGCCCCAGGCAAGTGCCCCTCAGGCAAGTGGCCCCCAGGCAACCGCTCCTCAGGCAACCGCCCCCCAGGCGAGCGCCGTAAAGGCAGCCGCACCGAGACCGGCCGCTCCGAAGCCGCCCGTCCGCACCTGTGACGTCCTGATCGTCGGCGCGGGTCTGGCCGGTTCGGTGAGCGCGGCGATCCTCGCCCGGCAGGGCAAGAGCGTCGTGCTGGTCGACTCCCAGACGCATCCGCGGATGGCCATCGGCGAGTCGATGACCCCGCAGCTCATCGAGTGGCTGCACATCCTCGCCGTACGGTTCGACCTGCCCGAACTGCTGCATCTGCTGGACCACCGGTCGGTCACCGAGCACATCGGCCCGACCCACGGCAAGAAGCAGAGCTTCGGCTTCGTCAAGCACGACAAGGGCCAGGAACCGGACCCGCGGGAGACGACGATGTTCGTCATCCCCAAGGCGCTCACCCAGGCCAGCCACCTGTTCCGGCAGGACACCGACGCGTACTACTTCCACGTCGCGGCCAAGTACGGCGCCACGACGCGGCAGCACTGGCGGCTGTCCGACCTGGACTTCGACGACGACGGCGTCACCGTCACCGGGCAGAACGGCGAGGTCTTCAGGGCCCGCTACCTCATCGACGCCAGCGGCCACCGGTCGCTGCTCGCCGAGAAGTTCGGCCTGCGGGAGCAGCCCGCGCGCTTCAAGCACCACTCGCGGTCGCTGTTCACGCACTACATCGGCGTCAAGCCGTTCGACGACGTCAGCCACCACCCGGAGAGCCTGCGACCGCCCAAGAACGCGCCCTGGAGCGGCGGTACGCTCCACCACCTGATCGAACGCGGCTGGTTCTGGATCATCCCGTTCAACAACCACAAGGGCGCGGCCAATCCGGTCACCAGCGTCGGCCTCACCATGGACGAGCGGGTCTACCCGCGCCCCCGTGACATCAGCCCCGAGCAGGAGTTCACCCGCTTCCTCGACCAGTACCCGGCGGTGAAGCGGCAGTTCGAGGGCGCCACGCGGGTGCGCGAGTGGGTCTCCACCGACCGGCTCCAGTACAGCTCGAAGGAGTCGATCGGCTACCGCTGGTGCCTGATGTCGCACGCGGCCGGCTTCCTCGATCCGCTGTTCTCGCGCGGCCTGTCCAACACCTTCGAGGTCGTCCACTCGCTCATGACCCGGCTGCTGCCCGCCCTGGACGACGACGACTTCGCGGTCGAACGCTTCGGTTACGTCGACCGGTTGGAGCGCGGCCTGCTGCACTACAACGACGAGCTGGTGAACAGCGCGTACATCTCCTTCGGCCACTTCCGGCTGTGGAACGCGGTGTTCCGGGTCTGGGGCGGCTTCGCCACTCCCGGTGTGATGCGGCTGGCCCGCGCGCGGATCAACTTCACGCTCACCGGCGACCCCGCGCACCTGGACGCGCTGGAGGACGCGCCGTATCCGGGCCTGTGGTGGCCGGAGCCGGCCGTCCGGGAGATCGTCGACCTCACCGCGGAGACCTGCGAGAAGTACGAGGCCGGGCAGATCGACGGCGACCGCGCCGCGGACATCATCTTTGACCGGCTCCGCCGCTGCGAGCTGCTGAACCCGGCCTTCGGCTGGCGCGACCCCGAGGACACCCGGCTGATCACCCCGACCACGGCGACGATGGCGAAGTTCATGTACTGGGCCGTGCGCAAGGCCCCGCCGCAGATGCGGGACCTCGGCTCCGCCCTGCTGTCCGGCACGGTCCGCGCGGGTGTCAAGGGCAAGAAGGTCCTCTGAGCAGACGGCCTTGCGACGAAGCGACGCGTTCCGACACAGAAGTCCTGAGAACACCGGATCTCGCGAAAGGGCACCACACATGCAGACCACCCCGAAGCCCATGGAGGACTCGATGGCCGAGCCGATGGGTGACACCTCGGTGATCCAGGACACCGAGGCGCTGTCGTCCTTCAGGACGACGCGTCCTGACCAGGGTCTGGACGCGGGCCCGATCACGCGGGCCTTCATGCGCGTCAACGTCTACATCTACTCCAAGCCGCCGAAGAAGGTGCAGAAGTCGCTCAGCAAGGGCGCGCTCAATGTGCACATCTGGCTGTACGAGCGGTCCAACGGCCGCATCGGCGGCAAGATGGGCAACCTCGACGCGCTGCTGCTGCACACGCTGGGCCGCAAGACCGGCAAGGAGCGTGTCGTGCCGGTCGGTTACATCTACGAGCGCGGCTTCTTCTACGCGGTCGCCGTGCCCGGCCACTTCGACATCCCCGGCGGCCCCAAGGGCCTGCACCCGGCCTGGTACCTCAACTTGAAGGCCACGCCCGAGGTGACCATCAACATCGGCCGCGAGCAGATCGTCGCCCTCGCCGAGACCCTGTCGGGCCCCGAGCGGGACCGGATCTGGGCGAAGTACTCCGAAGTCCTGCCGTTCATCAACGAGTTCCAGAACCGGGCCAGCCGCCTGCTCCCGGTGGTGAAGTTCACCCCGAAGGACATGCTGGCGGCGGTGGCGCCGTCGGACGGCGAGACGGACGCCGTACGGTGAGCGCCGCCGGGCCGCGGGCGGGTCGGTCCGGGCCGCCCGCCGCGCGGGGAGCGAGCCCGCTGCGGACGGCGGTCACGGTCGGTACGCTGGCCGCCAACTTCCTCGCCGTCACCAAGAAGATCCGCAGGGCGAACGGGTCGCCGCACGCCATCGACCACATCGACCTGATCGCGAGCATCACCACCTTCGTCGTCCTCGCCGTCCGGGCGCGGCAGGGACGGGAGTCCGGGGGCGGCTGACCGCCCGTCCGCCCGCCCGGGCCGAAGAACCGTCTGAAGGAGAACCCCTCGTGACCGGTACCGCACCGACCTCTGATCTCACCGGCTGGCGCGCGGCCCCGTTCACGGGAGCCGGGCTCACCCACGACGTGTACGAGAAGGGCGCGGGGCCGGGAGTGGTGCTCGTCCCGGAGATTCCGGGCATGACGCCCGAGGTGCTGGGCCTGGCCGACCACCTGGTCGACCAGGGCTTCACCGTGGCGATGCCGTCGCTGTTCGGACGGCCCGGACGTAAGAACTCCACGCCCTACACGCTGTCCACCGTCGCCAAGCTGTGCGTGTCCGCCGAATTCCGGGCCTTCGCCGTCGACGCGCGGCGGCCGGTCGCGGACTACCTCAGGGCGCTGGTACGGGATCTGGCCGCGCGAACCCCCGGGCCCGGTGTCGGCATCGTCGGCATGTGCTTCACCGGCGGGTTCGCGCTGGCCGCCGCGGTGGAGGACGTGGTGCTCGCGCCGGTCGTCGCCCAGCCCGCGGTGCCGTTCCCGGTCAGCGCCAAGCGGTCCGCGGACCCCGGCCTCTCGCGGGGCGAGCTGGACACGGTGGTGAGCCGTACCAAGAACAGCGGACTGTGCGTGCTGGGCATGCGCTTCAGCGGGGACAGCGCGTCCCCGCGGGCCAGGTTCGACACCCTGCGGCGCAGTCTCGGCGACGCCTTCGAGGTGATCGAACTGGACTCCTCGAAGGGCAACGAGGGCGGCTTCCCCAAGGGAGCCCACCCCGTACTGACCGAGGAGATGCGCGAGATCCCCGGACACCCGGCGTACGCCGCGCGGGAGCGGGTCGTGAGCTTCCTGCGGGAGCGTCTGGCGCCCGCGGCCCTCTAGGGCCCGTCCGGCGGACCGCGGCCCCCGCGGCCGGGACTCGCGGACCTCCTCGGTGACGGTTGCGTCTCGACCGTCCCACCGATGTCACACCCACGGCCCCCGCTCACCTCTTGGGGGGCAAGGGGCTGTGGGTCGTGCAACGCCGTGCGGCCCGACGCGCGCGGCAAGGAGGAACCGTGAACAAATGGCGTGGTAATCCGTGGGTCATTCTGGCGATCCTGTCCTTCGGATTCTTCATGACCCTGCTCGACCTGACGATCGTGAACATCGCGATCCCCGACATGGTGGACAGCCTCGACGCGTCCCTCGACCAGATCCTGTGGGTCGTCAACGCGTACACCCTCGGGCTCGCCGTCCTGCTGATCACCGCCGGCCGGCTCGGTGACCTCGTCGGCAAGAAGAACCTGTTCATCGCGGGTGTGGCGCTGTTCACCCTGGCGAGTCTCGCCTGCGGACTCTCCCAGTCCCCGACCCAGCTCATCATCTTCCGGGCGATCCAGGGCATCGGCGCGGCACTGCTGCTGCCGCAGACCCTGTCCATGATCGCGGACGTGTTCCCCGACGAGAAGCGCGGTGTCGCGCTCGGCATCTGGGGCACGGTCGCGGGCCTGGCGTCGGTCGCGGGACCGAGCCTGGGCGGCCTGCTGGTCACCAAGCTCAACTGGCGCTGGATCTTCTACGTCAACGTGCCGATCGGTGTGCTGGCGATCATCGCCTCGTTCATGTTCATGCCGTCCGCGGCGCGTACGGTGCGGCACCGCTTCGACATCCCCGGCGTCGTCCTGACCACCATCGCCCTGTTCCTGCTCGCCTTCGGTCTGATCGAGGGCCAGAAGTACAGTTGGAACGGCGCGATCTGGGGCACGATCGCGGCCGGTGTCGTGGTGCTGGCGATCTTCCTGGTCTACCAGCGCGGTCAGCAGGACAACGAGCCGCTGGTGCCGTTCGTGCTGTTCAAGGACCGTAACTTCTCGGTGGTCAACTTCGTCGGTATCGCCGTCTCGTTCGGCGTCGTCGGCCTGCTGCTGCCGCTGACCATCTACCTCCAGTCGGTGCTCGGCTTCAGCGCGCTGAAGGCCGGTGGCGTGCTGGTGCCGATGGCGGTCGGCTCGATGCTCACCGCCGGGCCCTCCGGTGTGCTGGCCGAGAAGTTCGGCGGCAAGTACATCCTGATGGGCGGTCTGCTCGCGTACATCGGCGGTGTCTTCTGGATCGTGCGGACCGTCGAGGTCGGCCAGAGCTGGACCGGGCTGATCGCGCCGGTCGTGATCGTCGGCGCCGGTATGGGCTGCACCTTCACGCCGATGGCCACCGAGGTCATGCGCAATGTGCCGCCCAAGCTCACCGGGGCCGCGTCCGGCGTCAACAACGCGCTGCGGCAGGTCGGTTCGGTCATGGCGGGCGCCGTCATCGGCGCGGTGCTCCAGAACCAGCTCGCCTCCTCCCTCAAGGACCAGGCGGCGCAGCGCGCGGGCGCCGTGCCGTCCGACTACCGCGCCGGTTTCCTGAAGAACTTCGACAACGCGGGCAAGCACCTCGAGGTCGGCGGCCAGTCGAGCAGCGCCATGAAGTTCCCGTCGAACGTGCCCGCCGACATCGCCCACCGCATCCAGGACACCGCCGCGGCGGTCTTCGGGCACGGCTTCGTCGACGCCATGAAGCCGACCATGTACGTGCCGATGGCCGTGCTGTTCGTCGGTGTGATCGCCTGCCTGATCATCGTCGGGCCGAAGAAGTCGGCCACGCCGGAGTCGGGTGCGGCCGTTCCCGGTCAGACGGACGGCGCGGGGTCTCCCGCGGCAGATTCGGCGGCCGATTCCGGAGCCGCCCACCGGTAGGCCACCCCTTGGTAAAGCCGTCCATCGGCAAGCTCCCGCGGTTCTCCGAGTAGCCCTTTAGGGAGGGGTGAGTTGCCCTTTAGGGAGGGGTCGGGAGAGTCCGGACAATAACACCGGCGGCACTCGCGTCACTTCCGGTACACCATTACCGGGGTTGACACCGAGTGTCGCCGCGTGTCACGCTTTATTGGGCAGTAGAAGTATGCCCAATTGCGGTTTGACGCCGGCGGACCACCGCCGCGACGCCGCCGCGTCTCACATCTTGGTCACCTCTTCTCGATCGCCGGGCCGACCCATCGGGGTCGGCCCGGCGATTGTTTTGCACGCCCTTTTTCAGATGCCCGCGTGTGCCCTGGGAATTCGGCCACACACCCGTCGTTGATTCTCCGCGCCGTCCGCGCCGGAGAGAGAGGGGCGCTCCGTGCCCAGCAAAGCCAAGGAATCCGTTCCGGTGAACAGCGCCTCCAAGACGCAGAACTGCGACGTCCTGATCATCGGGTCGGGCCTCGCGGGTTCGGTGAGCGCGGCGATCCTCGCCCGGCAGGGCAAGAACGTGGTCATGGTGGATGCCGCGACCCATCCCCGGATGGCGATCGGCGAGTCGATGACCCCGCAACTCATCGAGTGGCTGCACATCCTGGCGGTGCGCTTCGACGTACCGGAGATCAAGCACCTGCTGGACGTCAAGGCCGTCACCAAGAACATCGGCCCGACCCACGGCAAGAAGCAGAGCTTCGGTTTCATCAAGCACGAGAAGGGCCAGGAGCCCGACCCGCGCGACGCCACGATGTTCGTCATTCCCAAAGCGCTCACCGAGGCCGGTCACCTGTTCCGGCAGGACACCGATATGTACTTCTTCAACGTGGCGGCCAAGTACGGCACCACGACGCGGCAGAACTGGCGGGTCGCCGACCTTGACTTCGACGACTTCGGAGTGACGGTCACGGGGCAGAACGGCGAGGTCTTCCGGGCCCGTTACCTGATCGACGCGAGCGGCTTCCGCTCCTTGCTGGCCGAGAAGTTCGACCTGCGCGAGAAGCCCGCGCGCTTCAAGCACCACTCCCGGTCGATGTTCACCCACTACATCGGCATCAAGCCGTTCGACGAGGTCAGCCACCACCCGGAGAGCCTGCGGCCGCCGGCCAGCGCGCCCTGGCACGGCGGCACGCTGCACCACATGATCGAGCGCGGCTGGTTCTGGATCATCCCGTTCAACAACCACAAGGACTCCAAGAACCCGATCACCAGCATCGGGCTCACCATGGACGAGCGGACGTATCCCAAGCCGAAGGACCGCACCCCCGAGGAGGAGTTCCAGGGCTTCCTCGACCAGTACCCGGCGGTGAAGCGGCAGTTCGAGGGCGCGACGCGGGTGCGCGAGTGGGTCTCCACCGACCGGCTCCAGTACAGCTCCAGCAAGTCGATCGGCTACCGCTGGTGCCTGATGTCGCACGCGGCGGGCTTCCTCGACCCGCTGTTCTCGCGCGGTCTGTCCAACACCTTCGAGGTCGTCTACGCCCTGTGCTCCCGGCTGCTGCCCGCCCTGGACGACGACGACTTCGCCAACGAGCGATTCCAGTACGTCGAGGACGTCGAGCGCGGCCTGCTGCACTTCAACGACGAACTGGTGAACAGCTCCTACATCTCCTTCAGCCACTTCCCGCTGTGGAACGCGGTGTTCCGTGTCTGGGGCTCCTATCTCACGCCCGGCGCGCTGCGGTTGATCCGGGCGCGGGCGCGGTATGAGGAGAGCGGCGACGTGAAATGGCTGGACGATTTGGAGAAGACCCCCAATCCGGGTCTTTGGTGGCCGAACAGCCCGGATTTCAAGCAAACCGTCGAAATCATGGCGGAGGCCTGCGAGAAGTACGAGGCCGGTGACATCGACGGCGACGCGGCGGCCAAGCTGATCATGGACAGTCTCCGTGCTTCGGATGAACTCAACCCCGTTTTCGGATGGGAGGACCCAGAAATCAAATTCGTGTACCCGACCACCGCGATGATGGCTAAGTTCATGTACTGGGCCAACTTCAAGGCTCCGGGCGAGATGCGCGAACTGGGTCGCGACATGGTAAGCGGAATTGTGCGGTCCGGTCTGCGTGGGCAGAAGTTCGTCTGACCCCGCCCGGCAATTTCCATCTGACCGAAAGTTGAACAGCACCATGATCAGTCGCAGAAAAGTCCTCGGTGCGGGCGCGACCGCGGTGGCTCTGTCAGGACTTGGGGCCACCGCCGGATTCGCCGGCAGCGGGGCACCCTGGAGTCAGTTGCGCGCGCACCTCCAGGGCCGGCTCGTCCTGCCGACCGACTCCGGTTACACGACGGCGAAGCAACTCGACCTGCAACAGTTCGACGTGATCAACCCGCAGGCCGTCGCCTACTGCGTCAGCGCCGCCGATGTGGCGCTGACCCTGAAGTTCGCGCAGGACAACTGCATACCCTTCGCCGTGCGCAGCGGAGGGCACAGCGGCGGCGGGTACTCCACGAGCACCGGCCTGGTGATCGACGTCTCCGGGCTCAACTCCATATCCGTCGGCCAGAACACGGTGACCGTCGGCACCGGCGTCCAGGGCGTCGACGCCATCGACGCGCTCGCGCCGCACGGCAAGGCCATCATCGGCGGCTACTGCCCGACGGTCGCCGTCGGCGGCTTCTACCAGGGCGGCGGCCTGGGCGTGCTCACCCGCTCCTACGGCGTCGGCTCCGACCGGATCGCCTCGGCGAAGGTGGTGCTCGCCAACGGCGACGTCGTCACCGCCTCACCCACCCAGAACCGGGACCTCTACTGGGGCATACGCGGCGGTGGCGGCGGCAACTTCGGCGTCGTCACCTCGTACGACATCACCACCGTCAACGTCTCGCAGCTCGCCGTGGTCAATCTGAACTGGACCTTCGACAAGGCCGCCGACGTCCTGGACGGGTACGCGCGCTGGTCCGTCAACGCGCCCCGCACGCTCAGCGGCGGCGCCTTCCTCCAGCTCTTCGACGCCTCGCCGGGCGCGCCGGTCAACGTCATGGTCTTCGTCGCCTCCACCGGCACCACGGCCGAACTCACCAGCGAGGTCGCCCGGTTGGTGGCGCTGACCGGAGCACCGGCCAGCCAGACCCCCGCGAGCGTCGTGCCGTACCAGCCGCTGATGATGGGCTTCTTCCGGTGCGCGGCCGATGTGACCGCCTGCCACCGGGCCGACACCACGCCCGGCGGCACGCTTCCCCGGTCGGCGTTCGGCCTCCAGCGCAGCCGGTTCTTCAACCGGCTGCCGTCGCGCAGCGTGTGGGACAACGCGGCGGCGCTCTTCGAGACCCTGCGGGTACCCGGCCAGGCGCACCTCATGGAAGTGCTCCCGCTGGGCGGGGCGGTGAGGGATTTACGCCGTACCGACACCGCGTTCGTCCACCGCGACGCGCTGTTCACGGTGAACTTCCTCGTCGACATCGGGTCCCCCGACGCCGCCGACTCCGCGGGCAGGGCGGCGGGTCAGGCGTTCGTCGACAGCGGCTTCCGCGTCATCGACCGGCAGTCCTCCGGTGAGACCTACCAGAACTTCATCGACCCGGAACTGCCCGACTGGCGGCAGGCGTACTACGCCGAGAACTACCCGCGGCTGTCCGCCGTGAAGCACCGCTACGACCCGCACGGCGCCTTCAGGTTCGCCCAGAGCATTCGCTAGGGGCCTGACGGCGACACAGCGACATCCCTCTCACGACAGCGGGGTGGCCACGGACTTCCGTGCCACCCCGCTGTCGTGCGTCCGGACACCGCCCGGACGCGTACCGCTCGAGTCCGCATCTCCCAGCCGCTCCCGTCCCCGGAGGACTGCGATGACAAGCATCGCGCTGCACAGCCTCGCGCCCCACAACGACCTCCAGGTCGCCACCATGCTGGCGGGCATCGCCTTCGTCCTGCTGGTCGGAGTGCTGCTCGGCACTCTCGCCAAGCGGGTCCGCCAGCCCGCCGTGATCGGCGAGATCCTCGCCGGCATCGCGCTCGGCCCCAGCCTGCTCGGGCTGCTGCCCGGCGACCTGTCGCACAAGCTGTTCCCCGCCGACGTACGGCCGCTGCTGTCCGCGGTCTCCAACGTCGGCCTGATGCTCTTCATGTTCATGGTGGGCTGGGAGTTCGAGAAGCGGATGCTGCGTCCGCACCGCGGTCTGGCCGCGTCGGTCTCGCTCTCCTCTGTCGCCTGCGCCTTCGGACTCGGCGTCGCGGTGGCCGCGCTGCTCTACCCGCACCACAACACGGTGGCCGGGCACCACATCTCCTTCGTCACCTTCTCCACGTTCATGGGCGCGGCCATGTCGGTGACGGCCTTCCCCGTACTCGCCCGGATCCTCACCGACAACCGGCTCACCCACTCGCGGGTCGGCACCCTCGCCCTGGCCAGCGCCGCCGTGGACGACATCCTCGCCTGGTGCATGCTGGCGTACGTCTCCGCGCTGGTCACCTCCAGCGGCGCCGGTGACCTCTTCCAGGTGCTCGGCCTGAGCGCGGCCTACGTGCTCGGCATGTTCGTCCTCGTGCGGCCCGCGCTGGCCGCGGTGGTCAGGTTCTTCAGCGAACGCCAGCAGTGGCGGGCCCTGTTGGTGGTCATGGCGGCCGGTACCTTCCTGTCGTCCTACCTGACGACCTGGATCGGCATCCACGGCATCTTCGGCGCCTTCCTCTTCGGCTTCATCATGCCGCGCGAGCCCGCGCTCCAGCTCGCCGAGCACCTGCGCAAGCCGCTCGACCACGTCAGCCTGATCCTGCTGCCGGTGTTCTTCATCGTCACCGGCCTCGGCGTCGACATCAACGGCCTGCACGCCCGGCAGTACCTGGAGCTGGCCGCGATCCTGGTCGTCGCCTGCGCGGGCAAGCTGCTCGGCGCGATGGTGCCCGCCCGGCTGTTCGGCCTGTCCTGGCGGGAGTCCAGGGCGCTCGGCCTGCTGATGAACACCCGAGGGCTGACCGAGCTGATCATCCTCAACACCGCCGTCCAACTCGGCGTCCTGGACAGCCAGATGTTCACCATGATGGTGATCATGGCGCTGGTCACGACCGCGCTGGCCGGTCCGCTGCTGCCCAAGAGCAGCGAGCTGATGGCCACTTCGACGGTGGGCGTCGAGGTCGGCGAGGCGGAGGCGGCGGGCAAGGCCGAGGCGGGGGCCGGCGCCGGGGCGGCAGCCGCGGGCGAGAAGGGGCGCTCGTGAGCGCGCCCTCCGATCAGGTGCTGCACCAGCCGGAGCCGGTGGAGGGCAGGCTGCTGCGCAATGTGTGCGGCCTGTTCGTCACCGGCGTCACCGTCATCACCAGCGGCGCGGAAGGGCGTTCGGAGGGAACGACGGTCAACTCGTTCACCTCCGTCTCGCTCGACCCGCCGCTCGTGCTGTTCTGCCTGCACAAGGAGTCGCGGCTGCGCGCGGTCATCGACGAGGCCGGCTCCTTCGTGGTGAATTTCCTGTCGGGGCCGCAGGAGCCGCTGGCCCGCGCCTTCGCGGGCAAGGACACCTCGGCGGTCAAGGACGTGCCCCACCACCACTCGGCCGAGGGCATGCCGGTGCTCAGCGAGGCACTGGCCTTCCTGGCCTGCCGCCTGGACAAGGAGTTCGACGGCGGCGACCACACCATCTTCGTCGGCCGCGTCGTCGAACTCGGCGTGCCCCGCGAGTACCAGGAACCGCTCATCTTCTTCCGCGGCTCCCTGGGCGCGCTGGAGGAGGAGCCGCGCGGAGCGCACCCGATCTTCGACGGCTGAGCGGACCCGCACGTCAGCCATCCACGTCACGTCACGTCACGCACCGCCCATGACGACGAGAGGACACACCATGGCGTTCGCATTCGAGGCCGTCGACCCGAAGGTCTCCTTCGAGACCCAGCTCCAGCAGGAGGACTCGGGCACCGTCGTACTCATCAACACCCTTGTCGTGCCCGAGGGGCAGATGGACAAGACCCTGGAGAGCTGGGCGCTCGACGCCGCCTACATGAAGTCCTGTGACGGCTGCATCTCCACCCAGCTCCACCGCGGCACCGCGGGCAGCAACACCCTGGTCAACATCGCGATCTGGGAGTCGACCTCCTCGCTGCTCGCGGCCTTCATGTCGGCCGAGTTCCAGGAGAAGGCCGGCGCCTACCCCGACGGTCTGCTCGCGCGGCCGTTCATCGCGGAGAAGGTCGCCGTCCAGGGGATCTGCGTGGCCTAGGGCCTGTCCGCCGACCCGGCCACCGCGCATCAGTGAGGAGCTCTTCGATGAGTGCGATCAGCATCGCCGCGGAAACCGTCGATCCCCTTCCGCAGCACACACTGCTGGTGTTCCTGCTCCAGATCGGCGCCCTGCTCGTCCTGGCACTCGTGCTGGGACGGCTGGCGAGCAGGCTCGGCATGCCGACCGTCGTCGGAGAACTGGCCTCGGGCGTCTTACTCGGGCCCTCGCTCCTGCTGCACGTGGCGCCGGGCCTGTCCGGCTGGCTCTTCCCCCGCGACCCCACCCAGATGCACCTGCTGGACGCCGTCGGGCAGCTCGGCGTGCTGCTGCTCGTCGGCTTCACCGGCATGCACCTGGACCTGAAGGTGGTCCGCAGACAGGGCGGCAAGGCGGCGGGCGTCAGCGCCGCCGCCCTGCTGCTGCCCCTGGCGCTCGGGGTGTGGCTCGGTTACGCGCTGCCGGGTGAACTGCGGCCGGGCGACGCCGATCCGGCGGTCTTCGCCTGGTTCGTCGGCGTCGCCATGTGCGTCAGCTCGATCCCGGTGATCGGCCGGGTGCTGGTCGACATGAAGCTGATCCACCGCAATGTCGGCCAGATGATCCTGGTCGTCGGCACCATCGACGACGCCGTGGGCTGGCTGCTGGTCTCCGTCGTCACCGCGATGGCCACCACCGGGGTCGGCGCGGGCGAGATCGCCACCCCGCTGTGGCACCTCGCCGTCGTCATCGTCGTCCTGCTGACCGGCGGCCGGTGGCTGGTCGGCTGGGTGCTGCGCTGGGCCGAGCGCTCCGGTTCGCGCGGCGTGACCATCTCCGCCACCGTCATCCTGCTCGTCCTGTCGGGCGCGGGCGCCCAGGCGCTCGGCTTCGAGGCGGTGTTCGGCGCCTTCCTGTGCGGCATCCTGATCGGCTCGCGCGGTACGGACGCGCAGGCACGGCAGTTGGAGCCGCTGAACGCCACCGTGCTGTCCTTCCTGTCCCCGCTGTTCTTCGCGCTCGCCGGGCTGCGGATCGACCTGACGTCGCTGACGCGTCCGAAGATCGCGCTGTGGGGACTGGCCGCGCTGGCGATCGCCGTCGCCGGGAAATTCCTCGGCGCCTTCATCGGCAGCGCCTTCAGCCGCCTCACCCGCTGGGAGGCCCTGGCGCTCGGCGCCGGGATCAACGCGCGCGGGGTGATCCAGGTGGTCATCGCCGTGGTCGGCGTGCGGCTCGGCCTGCTGACCACCGCGATGTACAGCATCATCGTGCTGATCGCGATCCTCACCCCGCTGATGGCTCCGCCGATCCTGCGGGTCGCGATGAAGCGGATCGAGAGCACGGCGGACGAGGAACTGCGCGAGCAGCGGGTACTGGCCCTGCAAGGGGTGCCCGAGGGGGGTACGGACGGGCGGCCTGACGAACTCGCCGACGGACGCGCGGACGGCCTGACCGACGGTCTGACCGACGGGTTCGCGGACGCCGGAACATCCGATCCGGCGGCCGATACCCCCGTCACCCAGGAACGCGGCGTCCCGGTCCACCCCACGTGACATGCCCCACGTGGGGAGGGCCGGGACAGCCGCTCGGCTCAGCCCGCGCGCGGACCGGACTCGTCGCGGCCGTCGCGGCCGTCGTCGCCGGGCTCGATCGCCTTCCTCGGCTCGGCGGCCTCGATCTGTCCGGCGGCCGTGTCCTCGTCCCCGTCGTCCAGACCGTCCAGCCGTACGCGGGAGAGCTTGTCCGGGTTGGTGACCAGATAGATGTCGGTGACCTGGTCGTTGCTCGGATTGAGGTCCATGACCATGACCGCGTAGGGGGAGTCGCCGGAGAAGACCACGGCGGACGGGTCGCCGTTGACGTGCCGGTAGCGGATGTCGAGGGCTTCCGGCAGCCGGCTGGTGGCGTAACCGTTCAGCAGCCGGGCGACCTTGTCGCGGCCGGTGACCGGGCGCAGCGCGGAGCGGACCTTGCCGCCGCCGTCGGTCCACATCGTCACGTCCGGCGCGAGCAGGCTCATCAGGTCGGCGATGTCGCCGCCGAGCGCGGCGGCCACGAAGCGCTCGGTGACCTGCTGCTGGAGGTGCGGGTCGGCCTGGTAGCGGGGCCGCCTGGCCTGGACGTGTTCGCGGGCCCGGTGCGCGAGTTGGCGAATCGCGGACGGGCTGCGGCCGAGAATTTCGGAGATCTCGGTATGCGCGTAACCGAACACCTCGTGCAACACGAACACCGCGCGTTCCAGCGGGGTCAGCGTCTCCAGAATGACCAACAGTGCCATGGACACGGATTCGTTGCGCAGCGCGGATTCCGCGGCGTCCGTCGCCTGCGCCGCCTGCGGGGTGTTCCGCGCTTCCGGAATCTGCGTGATCAACGGCTCGGGCAGCCAGGGCCCGATGTACGTCTCGCGGCGGCGGCTGATCGTGGCCTGCCGGGCGAGCGCCTGGTTGACCGCGATCCGCACCAGGTACGCGCGCGGGTTGTCGATCTCCTCGGCGTGCGGCTGGCGGACTCTCCGCGCCCAGGCCAGCCAGGTCTCCTGAAGGACGTCCTCGGTGTCCGAGACGCTGCCGAGCAGGTTGTAGACCACCGAGAACAGTAACTCCCGATGACCCACGAACACCCGTGTGGCGGTGTCGTCGGGCAGCTCCGCCGGGTTGTCGGACATGGTGGGCCTCCCAGTGTGACGCGCGCTCCTGTCACCTGAGATGAAGGGCCCCCGTCCGAGTGTGACATCGGCCGGTAAAGATGTTGCGCTATTACCGACCGCTGTCGTTTTTCTTCTCTCTTTTCTCCGTTCTTTTTCCCCGTGCGAGTCCCTCAAAGAAGGAGCACAGTCATGTCCGTTAAGCGGCGGCTGGCGCGCGTGAACAAGTATTTCGGCAATCGGATCGTCGGCCGGATCCTCCCCGCCATGCCGGGGTTCGGCGCGGTCTACCACAAGGGCCGCAAGTCCGGCCGGGAGTACCGCACGCCGGTCAAGGTCTTCAAGAAGAACGGCCACTTCATCCTGTCCCTCCCGTACGGCGCGGAGTCCGACTGGGTCAAGAACGTGGTGGCCGCGGGCGGTTGTGAGATCAAGACCCGCGGCAAGCGCGTCCCGGTGGTCGCGCCGCAGGTGTACATCGACGACAACCCCGACATCCCCGCCGTGCTGCGCTGGGCGCTCCAGCGGCTGCGCATCGACGAGTTCATCTCGCTGAAGATCGTCGAGACCACGGCGCAGACCGGGACCGGGGTCACGGCCGAGCGCGTCTGAGCACGATCGGTGAAGACGCGTGAGGAGGAGTGATCGCGCATGCCCGCACCGAATTGGCGCGCCTTCGGCCGGGCCGCCGCCCGGTTCTGCGGGGACCGGCTGCTGCGCGCCCTGATCTCGCTGGGCTCGACGACCGTCGGCGTCTCGTCGTCCGAGTGGTGGCGCGGGCGCGGCGAGCACTGGTGGGAGGGCGCGGCGCCCACCGAGGGCTCAGGCCCGCGCGCGGTCGCCGCGGCGGCCCGTCGCAGGCCCGGCGGCCTCGACGATCCCGGCGTGCTGCGCAAGCTGCGGGCGCTGCGGGGCAGCCAGGACCTGCCGGGTCCCGGCGACCCGTACGACGGCTGCCTGGACGCGGCGCCGCGCTGGCACCCGGAGCGCCGCGCGGCCGGTGGCAGGTGAGGTGAGGACGGCCGGCGGCCTGTGAGGTCGGGTGAGGTGAGGACGACCGGCGGCCGGCCGTCGGCCCGTCAGCGGTCGGCGAGTTCGTCGGTCGCCTCACGTCCCGCCCGCGCCGCGCGGGACAGGAAGTCGGCGATCAGCACCAGTTCGGCGTCGTCGTAGTCCGCGCAGATCACGTCCATCGACTTGTTGAGCCCGGCGAACATCTCGGCCGTCTCGGTCTCGCGCTCCTTGATGACCTGGACGAGGACCGCCCGCCGGTCGCTGGGGTTGGGCGTACGGACCACCCAGCCGCCGCGCTCCAGCCGGTCGAGCACGCCGGTCAGCGTGGCCGGGTGCAGGCCCGCGTGCTTCGACAGCGCGGTCGGTCCGATCGGCCCGAAGCGGCTGACCAGGTCCAGGCACTCCAAGTCGGCGTCGCGCAGGCCCAGATGAGTGCCGACCCGATGGTTCAGCAACGCCATTTGGACGGAGAGATCGCGCAGCGCGTCCTTGATCCTCGTGTTCAGTCGCCTCCGCCGCCGTATTGTCGACGCGGCTCCGGGCAGTGTGGAATCCATACGCAACGTTCCTCGCATCGATAGCACGCGGAGATATGAAACTACCCCAACCCCCGATTCGGTCCGCTGGTCGACCGCTGGAGCCTTCGGCCCCGGTCGGGCGGCGAATATCGGCGGGGTTCAGGCGGACACCCTCTCACAGGTCCTTTACAAACTCGTAGGGCTCTCCCCGAATCCTCCGCGCCTCGCGCGGTGCCCGTTGCCGGTGGCAGGCGTGCGCCTCCCGGCAACCGTGGGCTCGTGCCTCAATGTGGCCGGATCGTGCCCCCTGTCGCTCGTCACCCTCCGTGCTCACATCGCCCGCCAACACCACCGGTCCCGCCCGTATCGCGCGCCGAGCGCCCTCTCAACACCCCTTCTGGGCAGGCAAGTTGCTAGGTGCATAAGGCAACCGAGCGGGAGATGGGTAGTTTTGTCGGACATTGGACAACCTCCACAGGCCACTCACAACTTCTCACTATCTGTTGTTCATTTTCTCCTCAGGTGAACAGTGTCATTCGGCCATGGAGGCCCCGTTCACTCCTCGCAACGCGACGCCATTCGGCGCGCGGGAGCGCTGGGGGGAGAACGACACGTGACATCCACACAAGTGGTGTCCCGCACGCCCGAGTCGGTCGGGGGCGACGACGCCCCCCGGCGGCTGCGGGCGGCCAAGGGGATCGGGGACCGGATATTCCGCGGGCAGCTCACGGCCGCCGGTGTCGCCGTACTGGCGATCATGGCGGCGGTCGGCCTGTTCCTGCTGCTACGGGCGAGCCAGGCGCTGCGGGTACGCGGCTTCGCGTTCCTGACCACCGCGCAGTGGCAGCCCGACGTCCACAACTTCGGCATCGCCGCCGTCCTCACCGGGACCGTGCTGATCGCCGCCGTGGCCGTCTGCTTCGCGCTGCCGCTCGCGGTCGGCACCGCGCTGTTCATCTCGGAGATCGCGCCCCGCCGGGTGCGCCGCACCCTGGTCGCGATGGTCGACCTGATGGCCGCCGTGCCGTCCGTCGTCTACGGCCTGTGGGGCCTGTTCTTCTTCCAGGGCCATGTGATCGGCCTGTCCCGCTGGCTGTCCACCTGGTTCCACTGGGTGCCCTTCCTGCGCGTGGACGGCGTCGAGCCGGGCGAACCCCTCTCCTCCGCCAGCGTGTACACCGCCTCCACCTTCATCGCCGGAATCGTCGTCGCGATGATGGTGGCCCCCATCATGTGCTCGGTCATGCGCGAGGTCTTCGCGCAGGCCCCGGCCGGTGAGCGGGAGGGCGCCTACGCGCTCGGCTCCACCCGCTGGGGCATGATCCGCTCGGTGGTGCTGCCGTACGGCCTGGGCGGCGTGATCGGCGGCACGATGCTGGGGCTCGGCCGGGCGCTGGGCGAGACCATCGCGGTCTACCTGATCATCTCCCCGGTCTTCCAGATCCAGCCCCACATCCTCCAGACCGGCTCGAACTCCGTCTCCTCGCTGATCGCCCTGCACTACGGCGACTCCTCGGACTTCGGCATGTCGGCGCTGATGGCCGCAGGCCTGGCCCTCTTCCTGCTCACCCTGGTCGTCAACTTCACCGCGTCCACGATCGTCGCGCGGTCCCGCTCCGGCTCGCTGAGCGAGGGGTGACGACATGACGGACCTTCTGGCCGAGCCCGCCACCGCCGCCACGAACGCCGCCGCAGCCGCCGCCACAACGGCCGCCGCCGCGCCCGCCACCACCGTCGTCGTACGGCAGCCGGCCGACGCCCCGGACGCCGCGCAGCGGCGGCGCGCCCTGGGCGGCGTCGCCCGCGGCGCGGTGCTCAACGTCCTCGGCGCCGCCGCCACCGGCCTGTGCACCGCCCTCCTCCTCTTCGGCCGACTGGCCCCGCTCTCCGGCCCGCTGGGCTTCGCGGCCGTCACCTACCTGGTCTTCCTCGCCGCGTACGCCCTGCTGTGCTCGCTGGAGCACGACGGACCCGCGGTCCGCGACCGGCTCATGACCGTCGTGCTCTGGTCCGCCGCGGGACTGCTGTTCTCGGCCCTGGTCCTCGTCGTCGGCTTCACGCTGTGGCGGGGGCGCGAGGCGCTGCCGCACGGCAACTTCTTCACGCAGGACATGCAGCTCGCGGGCCCGCTCGACCCGATCACGGTCGGCGGCATCACCCACGCGATGCTCGGCAGCCTGATCATGATCGCCATCGCCCTGGCCGTCACCATCCCGCTGGGCATCGCCTGCGCGGTCTACCTCAACCAGACCCGAGGCCGGTTCGCGCGCTTCGTGCGGACCATCGTCGAGGCGATGACCGCCCTGCCCTCCATCGTGGCCGGGCTGTTCATCTACGCCACCTGGATCCTGATCCTGCACTTCCCCAAGTCCGGTCTCGCGGCCGGACTCGCGATCAGCGTGATGATGCTGCCGATCATCATCCGGGCCTCGGACGTCGTCCTGCGCCTGGTCCCCGGCAATCTCACCGAGGCCGCGGAAGCGCTCGGCGCCCCCCGCTGGCGCACCGTCTGGCACGTGGTGCTGCCCACCGCGCGCTCCGGGCTCGCCACCGCCGTCATCCTCGGCACCGCGCGCGGCATCGGCGAGACCTCGCCCGTCCTGCTCACCGCCGGATACGCCACCGCGGTCAACGCCGACCCCACCAACGGCCCGATGCTGTCGCTGCCGCTGGCCGTGTTCACCTTCGTCAAATCCCCGGAACCGGCCATGGTGGCCCGCGGATTCGGCGCGGCGGCCGTGCTGATGCTGCTGGTCCTGGTGCTCTTCACCATCGCCCGGCTGATCGGCGGGCGCGGCCCCGGCCAGCTCTCCAAGCGCCAGGGCCGCCGCGCCGCCCGCGCCTCCCGCCGCGACGTCGAGCGCTTCGACGACCTGCGCGCCCCCCGCCCCTCGCTGTTCGCTCCCGCCGCAGACCCGGCCGGATCCCCGCTTCCCGGAGAGAACTCCTGATGCCCCGCCGCACCTCAGCCCCGGCCGCCCTGCTCATGGCCCTGCTCGCCCTGCTGGTCACCTCGGTGTTCGGCCCCGGCGTCCAGCGCGCCGCCGCGGCCGACAGCTACGTCCCGCTGTCCGGCGCCGGATCGACCTGGGCGTTCAACGCCGTCGACCAGTGGCGGCGCAACGTCAAGCAGTACGGCATGGAGATCCAGTACGCGCAGACCGGCTCCTCCGACGGCCGGCACCAGTTCCTCAACGGGACGGTGGACTTCGCGGTCTCCGACATCCCCTTCCAGACCAACCCCACCGACGGCTCCGCGCCCGAGCACCCGACCAACGGCAGTTACGCGTACATGCCGATCGTGGCCGGCGGCACGGTGTTCATGTACAACCTCAAGGTCAACGGGAAGCGGCTGACCAATCTGCGGCTGTCCGGCGAGAACGTCACCAAGATCTTCACCGGCGCCATCACCAACTGGTCCGACCCGGCCATCGCCGCCGACAACCCCGGCCTGCGACTGCCCGCCAAGAAGATCGTGCCGGTGGTCCGCTCCGACGGCTCGGGCTCCAGCGCCCAGTTCACGCTGTGGATGGCCAAGCAGCACACCGCGCTGTGGAACACCTACTGCGCCAAGGTGGGCCGCGCGGGGGCCTGCGGCTCGACGTCCTACTACCCGCCGGTGCCCGGCATGATCTCCCAGGCGGGCGACCTCGGCGTGGCGGGCTACGTCGCCCAGGACTACGGCGACGGCGCGATCGGCTACGTCAACTACTCCTACGCCAAGAACGCGCACTTCCCCGTCGCGAAGGTGCTCAACCACGCGGGCTACTACACCGAGCCGACGCCCGCCAACGTCGCGGTGTCGCTGGTCAAGGCGCGGATCAACACCGAGAAGAACTCGCCCGACTACCTCACGCAGGACCTCAGCGGCGTCTACACCGACACCGACAAGCGCAACTATCCGCTGTCCAGCTACTCGTACATGATCCTGCCGCTCAAGGTGCAGGGGCAGTTCACCCAGGCCAAGGGCACCACGCTGGCGGCCTTCTCGTACTACTTCATGTGCCAGGGCCAGCAGTACGCGCCCAAGCTCGGCTACTCGCCGCTGCCGATCAACCTGGTGCAGGCGGGCTTCGACCAGATCCGCCGCATCCCGGGCGCGCAGACCCAGACGATCAACGTCAAGGGCTGCCACAACCCGACCTTCAGCACCGACGGCACCAACACCCTGGCCAAGTCGGCGCCCTTCCCGCAGGACTGCGACAAGCAGGGCGCCGCGCCCTGCACCACCGGCAGCGGCGGCGCGTCCACCGGCGGCTCCGGCGGCTCGTCCGGCGGCTCCAACGGCGGCGGTACGAGCGGCGGTTCGGGCAACGGCACGGGCGGTTCGGGCAACGGCGGTACGGGCGGCGGCGGTTCGGGCGGCGGCGGTTCGGGCGGCGGCTCCGGCGGTACGGGGAACGGCGGCACCGGCGGATCGGGCAGTGGGGGCGGCGGCAACAGCTCGGGCGCCGTCGACCCGGACACCGGCCTGCCCGTCGACGCGTCCAACGGCGGCTCCCCGAACGGCGGTTCGTCCGGCGGCGGCTCAGGCGACGGCGGTGCGAACGGCGGCGGCAACGGCAATCAGGTCGTGCTCGCGCAGCCGGTCGCCGTCGGCGGCCACAACGGCTGGGGCGGCACCCAGACCCTGATGCTCCTCGCGGCGCTGCTCGTCGTCGGGCTGGTCCTGGCACCGGCCGCGACCTCCCGCGCCCTGAACGGCCGCAAGGCCCCGGCCGACCGCACCGCCTCGACCGACCGCAAGGAGGACACGCCGTGACGACCCCGCGACAGTCCCTCGGCCGCCGGCTCGTCCGGCGCCTGCTCACCGGCGCCCTGCTCGGCGCCGTCCTCGGCGCGGCGGCGGCCCAGGCGGCCCCCGCCCTGCTGACCGACCTGCGGCCGGTCGCCGCGCAGTCGGCCGCGTCGGTGCGGGCGGCCCAGTCGAGCCCTTCCGCCCAGTCGTCCGCCGTGACCGTCTCCGGCCGCGGCGAATTCGCCGACATGCGCTTCCGCGTCAGCCAGACCCGCGACCTCGCCAACCAGGCGATCAGCGTGTCCTGGACCGGCGGGGTGCCCACCACCTTCGCCGGCACCCAGTTCAACACCGACTTCGTCCAGATCATGCAGTGCTGGGGCGAGGACGACGGCGCCGTCCCCGGCAACCCCGGACCGCCGCGCACCCAGTGCCAGTTCGGCGCGTCGCCCACCACCGGCCGTAACACCTGGCCCGGCAACCAGGCGGACGACACCCGGCAGGTCTCGTACAGCGCGGACCCCGGCAGCTACGGCGAGGACGACAAGTACGGCGCGGGCCGACCCTTCGGCCGCGGCGAGGTGCCGTTCAAGTCCATCGACGGCACCGTCGTCACCAGCGACACCCAGAACAACCGCTTCTACAGCTACAACACCACCAACGAGATCGACTTCGGCCGCACCGGGGCCGACGGCACCGGGCAGGAGTACGTCGAGGCGCAGACCAAGGAGGAGGCGCCGCACCTGGGCTGCGGCGCCCCGGTCAAGCACCCCGACGGCAGCGTCACCGGCCGGTCCTGCTGGCTGGTGATCGTCCCGCAGGGCCACCTGGACCTGGACGGCAAGCCCTACCAGGACCGCACCCAGGTCAACGCGGGCTCCCCGGTGTCCTCCACGAACTGGCGCAACCGCATCGCGGTCCGGCTCGACTTCCAGCCGGTCGGCGCGACCTGCGCGATGGGCGCGCGGGAAGTCGACACCACCGGCAGTGAGTTGGTCTCCGACGCGATGGGGAGCTGGCAGGCCAAGCTCTGCGGCACCGGCACGGTCTTCGGCTACACCACCGTCGGCGACTCCGAGGCGCGCGGCCAGCTCACCGACTCCGGCGACAGCCTGGTCTTCACCACCCTGCCGGTCACCGGCGAGACCCGGCCCGCCGACACCATCATCTACGCGCCGGTCGCGCTGTCCGCCGCCGTGATCGGCTTCAGCATCGAGCGCCAGCCCCGCTCCGACGCGCCCGCCGACGTCAGGAAACGCGCGGGCACCCGGGTCGGCTCACTCGACCTCACCCCGCGGCTGGTCGCCAAACTGCTCACCGAGTCGTACCGCAACTCGCCCTGGGGCGCGGTCCGTACGACATACGACGACGGCGGACCCCGGCTGACCGCGGCCAAGGGCTACGACTGGGCGCTGCACAATCCGGGCGGACTGCTCACCGACCCCGAATTCCTCGCGTACAACAAGGAGTTCGCGGACCTGTCGGTCGCCTCCAACCCGAGCACCGACACCGACCTGATCACCGCCTTCGGCCACAGCGACCTGGCCAGGCAGGTGTGGACGTGGGTGCTGGCCGACCGGCAGGCCCGGCAGTTCCTCGCGGGAGTGCCGGACGACTGGGGGATGCGCGTCAACCCCTTCTTCAGCTCCAACGGCGACCTCAACCCCACCGGTTACGCCTTCTCCGCCGACCGCGACGACTTCCCCAAGAACGACAACTGGGAGACCGTCCCGCCCGGCAGCGGCGCCCCGGACAGTCAGAAGCAGAAGATGACGGACTTCCACCCGTACGTGGACGACCTCTACACCGGCGCGCTGCGCACCCGCCGCGGCGACCAGCTCTGGAAGTCCAACTGGGACCCGCTGGCCACCCCGCCGGTCTGGAAGACGCCGGGCCCGCAGGTCGCCGGGCAGCGCTTCATGCTGACCATCACCGACGCGGCCTCCGCCGCCCGCTTCGGCCTCCAGACCGCCCGGCTGCGCAACCCCGCGGGCGAGTTCACCGCACCGACCAGGGCCGCCCTGGTGGCCGCCGCCGACAAGGCGAAGGCCGCCGACGGCGTACGGCGGATCGACCCGACCGCGAACGCCAAGGGCGTCTACCCGCTGAGCATGCTGGTCTACGGCGCAGCCCGCCCGGCCGAACTGGCGCCCACCGCCCGCAAGCAGTACGCGGACCTGCTGCGGTACGCCTCGGGCGGCGGCCAGGTGCCCGGCACCGCCCCCGGCACGCTGCCGGTCGGCTACGCGCCCCTGCCGTCCGCGCTGCGGGCCGAGGCGGCCACGGCCGCGACCGCCCTGGAGACCTGGAAGCCGGCCCCCGGCCCCGGCGGCTCCGGCGCCCCGCAGACCGAACCGGGCGCCGCGGACGGCGGCACCGGCTCCGGCGGCGGCACGGGCGGTGACGGCGGCGGCAGCGGTACGGCCGGCGGCTCCGACGGCGGGAGCGGGAGCGCGGACGGCGGCACCGGCGGCCACACCGCCCCCGGCGGCAAGCCCGGCGCGTCGCCCAGCCCCACCGCCGCGACCGGTTCCCCCGCGACCGTGCCGGTCGCGGGCGGCATCACGCCCTCCGACCCCGGTTCCGCGCTGCGCTTCGCGGTGCCGATCGGGGCCGGCCTCGGGCTGCTCGCCGCGCTGGGAGCGCCCTTCGCCGCCGGTACCCGGCTGCCGCTGCGCCTGAGCCTGCCCGGCGGACGCTCCCTCACCATCCCGCGGCCGACCGTCCCCGCCCGGCTGCGCGGCTTCCGCCCGCCACGTCGGCGACCGGGCGGCTGAACCGGCCCGCGCCCGCCACGTCGGCGACCGGGCGGCTGAACCGGCCCGCGCCCCGGGCCACCCACCAGACACGTCGTTCGCCCCGAGTCTCAGTCGGGGCGAACGACGGGCTCCACCCTGCCAGACCGGCCATCCGGCTCCGGCGGGTCCCCACCCGTCACGCAGTACGAGTCCCCGATCAGGAGACAGAGATATGCGCACCAAGCGCCCCATCGCCACGATCGCGGCGGTCATGACCGCGGCCATCGCGGCCGGTACCCTCACGGTCGCCGCACCGGCCTTCGCCGACCCCGCGCCCGGCACCTTCGGCACGTACGTGGGCGTCGGCTCCGACACGACGCAGGACGTGCTGAACGCGCTGGCCGGCACGGCGCTGCCGGACGTGGCGTCGTACGACGCCACGGGCTCGGCCACCATCAAGACCCGTGCGAACGGCGTGACCTTCACCCGTCCGAACGGCTCGGGCGCGGGACAGAAGGCGCTCAGCGCCTCGCTGATCGGGGACACCGACCCGGGCGGCACCGTGAACATCGCGGGCCAGGTGGACTTCGCGCGCTCCTCCGGCGCCCCCTCCACCGCGGGCACCACCCTCACGTACATCCCGTTCGGCCGGGACGCGGTCGGTTACGTCGCCAAGGGCGACTTCCTGAAGAACCTGACGCGCACCCAGCTCAACGAGATCTACTCCGGCACGGTCACCACGGTCGCGGGACACCCCGTGCGGCCGTTCATCCCGCAGTCGAGCTCCGGCACGCGGAAGTTCTTCCTGAGCGCCATCGGCGTCGTCAACCTCGGCAGCAACGTCAAGGGCACCGACGACAACGGCAAGACGGTCGAGGAGAACCAGGCCAACGGCGTCATCCTCAAGGACGGCGACCTCGTCCCCTTCTCCGCCGCGAGCTGGATCGCGCAGAACAACCACACCGCCCCCGACCGCAGCACCGCCGCCGCGCAGAACGGCGCCTTCATCGGCGCCCTCGACCTCGGCGCGGGCACCCCGGTCAGCCCCGTGGTCAAGGGCGCGGACGACAAGCTGTCCCCGTTCGGCGGCTACTACGACGACCCGACCTTCGGCCGCGACGTCTACAACGTGGTGCCCACCCGCGCCATCGACACCTCCAGCGCCTTCTTCGACAAGGGCCTGTACGACACCTTCGTGAGCGCCGGCGCGCACAAGGCGGCCATCGCGTCCGACGTGGCCGAGAAGACCATCGCCGCGTTCGGCTTCCAGAACGAGCCCTACAACGGCAGCATCGACACCTCCGTCCGCGGCCACGCCAAGGCGGGCGGCCTGGAGACCAACAGCTCCTCGCTGATCAAGCCCGCCGCGGTCGGCGCGCTGGCCGCCACCGCCCCGGCCCCGCGCCAGCTCACGCTGAGCTGGACCGCGCCCGCCGACCCGGCGCTGCCGGTCACCGACTACCGCGTGCGGATCACCGACAGCGCGGGCGACGTCGCCTTCAGCACCGACCTCAAGGCCCCGGCCACCTCGGTGACCGCGACCCTGGCCCCCGGCGCGTACACCGCCGAGGTCTACGCCTCCAACCTGGTCGGCGACGGCCCGAGCGTGACGGTGGCCGGCACGGTCAGCGAGGTCCCGAAGGGCGCCTCGAAGATCACCCCCGCCGTCTCCCCGGCGAGCGTCCCGTACGGCACCGCCGCCAAGCTCGCCGTCGCCGTCAGCGGCCCGTCCGCCGCCACCGGCAAGGTCACCGTCAAGGACGGCGCGGCCACCCTCGGCACGCTGACCCTGGACGCGGCGGGGAAGGCGTCGCTGACGCTCCCCAAGACCCTCGCGGTCGGCGCCCACACCCTGTCCCTGTCCTACGCCGGTGACAGCAGGCTCAACGCCTCCGCCGCCACCGCCAAGGTCACCGTGACCAAGGCCGCCGCCCGCGTCGCCGTCGGCGTCTCCCCGGCGAGGCCGGCCTACGGCACCTCCGGCCGGCTCTCCGTCGCCGTGACCGGCCCGGCCACCGCCACCGGCAAGGTCGTCGCCAAGGAGGGCAAGACCACGCTCGGCACGGTCGGCCTGGACAAGACCGGCCGCGCGTGGCTGACGCTGCCCAGGACGCTGAAGGTCGGCACGCACACCCTGTCCCTGTCCTACGGTGGTGACGGCCGCCTCAACACCGCCGCCGCCACCTACAAGGTCACGGTCGTCAAGGCCGCGCCGCGCATCGCGACGAAGGCCCCGGCCGGCGTCAAGACCTCGGCCCGCGGCAAGGTGACCGTCGCCGTCACCGCCAACGGCGTCACCCCCACCGGCTTCGTCCGGATCTACGACGGCAAGAAGGTCGTCGGCACCGCCACCCTGAAGAACGGCAAGGCCGTCGTCACGCTGGCCAAGCTCACCAAGAAGGGCAAGCACGTCCTGACGCTGCGGTACTCGGGTTCGGCCACCGTGAACACCGGCAGCAAGTCGTTCGCCGTCACCGCGAAGTGACCCCGGCTCCCGCCCCGGCGGACGGCACCCGTCCGCCGGGGCGGGAGACCCGCGCACGGGTGCCGCGCGCACGGGTGGCCGCCGCCCGCTTTCGGTATCGCCCGGTGCGCCCCTGTCGCGTGAACCGCCGTGACCCCGTGGACCTTTCGCGCCGCACACCACCGTCCAGCCCCGCGCACCCCCATCCGCTGCGCACGCCACCGTCCAGCCCCGTACACCCCCATCCAGCCCCGTACACCCCCATCCAGTCCTGGACATCCCGAGGAGGCAGGCCGCCGTGACGGTCACCGACCAGACTCCGCCGCGGGCGGCGCGTTCCGCCGAGGCACCGGCCGAGACGCCCGAGGAGGTGACGCGGGCCGAGACGCCCGGCGGAGAGCCGACCGAGGAGCCCGCCGCCGCCCCGGCCCCCCGGCCCCGGCGGCCCGCCGCCCGTCAGCTCGCCGCAGGCGCGCTGCTCGCGCTCGCCGTGCTGCTGCTCGGCCTGGCCGCCAACCTCGTCGTACTCAGCGGGGTGCAGCACAGGTCCGCGCAGCAGGACCGGTTCGACGCGCTGCGCGCCAGCCTCGCCGAAGGCACCGTGCCGGTCGGCCAGACCGACGAGCGCGGTCGGCTGCTCGCGCCCGGCACACCGCTCGCGCTGCTGGAGATCCCCCGGCTGCACCTGCGCGAGGTGGTGGCGGAGGGCACCTCGGCCGACGTGCTCACCGGCGGCGTCGGCCACCGCCGCGACACCCCGCTGCCCGGCCAGTCCGGCAGCAGCGTGCTGATGGGCAGGGCGGCGGCGTACGGCGGACCGTTCGGCGCGCTCGACCGTCTGCGGCCGGGCGACACCTTCACCGTCACCACAGGACAGGGCCGCCACCGGTTCCGGGTGCTCGACGCCCGCCGCGCGGGCGACCCGGCCCCGGCGCAGCCCGCCGCGGGAGGCGGCCGGCTGGTGCTGGTCACCGCCGACGGCCCCGCGTATCTGCCCAGCGGTGTGCTGCGCGTGGACGCCGACCTGGTGTCGAAGACCGCCGACACCCCCGACGCCGTCATCCGGCCCGGCTCCGTCCCGGCCGACGAGCAGCCGATGGGCACGTCCACCAGCGAGCTGTGGAAGCTGGTGATGTGGCTCCAGGCGCTGCTCGCGGCGTCCGTCGCGGCCGTGTGGGCCTGGCACCGCTGGGGCCGCCACCAGACGTGGATCGTCTTCCTGCCGCTGACCGCCGTCGTCGGCTTCCAGGTCGCCGACCAGGTCACCGGCCTGCTCCCCAACCTCCTCTGACCCGCCCACCGTCCGCCCCGTACTGCCCGAGGTGCCCGCCGTGACCGACATCGCCACCCCCGAAGAGACCACCGTCGCCCTGCCCGCGACCGTCCCGCCCGAGACCGCCGTGCCGCGCGGGCCGGGCGCCGCCACCCTGGACGCGCGGGGCATCTCCGCCTGGTTCGGCACGCACAAGGTCCTCGACCGGGTCTCGCTGACCATGCCCGCCGGCCGCGTGACCGCCCTGATCGGCCCGTCCGGCTGCGGAAAGTCCACCTTCCTGCGGACCCTGAACCGGATGCACGAGATGATCCCCGGCGCCGCCATGGGCGGCGAGGTCCTGCTCGACGGCGACGACATCTACGCGGCGGGCCGCCCGCTCACCGAGGCCCGGCGGCACATCGGCATGGTCTTCCAGAAGCCGAACCCGTTCCCCGCCATGAGCATCTACGACAACGTGCTGGCCGGACTGCGGCTGACCGGCACCCGCGCCTCGCGGCAGACCAAGGACCTGCTGGTCGAGGAGTGCCTGTCGCGCGCGGGCCTGTGGAAGGAGGTCAGGGACCGGCTGCGGCAGCCCGGCGGCGCCCTGTCCGGCGGCCAGCAGCAACGGCTGTGCATCGCCCGCTCGCTGGCGATCCGCCCCCGCGTGCTCCTGATGGACGAGCCCTGCTCCGCCCTCGACCCGACGTCCACGCGCCGCGTCGAGGAGACCATCAGGGAACTGGCCGACGAGGTCACCGTCGTCATCGTCACCCACAACATGCAGCAGGCCGCCCGCGTCTCCCAGAACACCGCCTTCTTCCTCGCCGAACAGGGCACTCCCGGCGGCATCGTCGAACACGGCCCCACCGAGGCGATGTTCGCCAACCCCCAGGACACCCGCACCGCCGACTACGTCAACGGCCGCTTCGGCTGACCGACCGCGCCGCCCTCGTCGTCACACGCGTCCCGGACCGGATGTTCGCCGCCGTCCCGACGGGCCTGACGCGGTCGCGGGTGACCTGCGCGACCGAACAGCCGCAGTCGCCGGGCGTGCCGACGCCGGTCCGCCCAGCCGCGGGGGCAGGTGGGCGGACCCACGCGTCACGACACGGGGACGTAGACGACCTTGTTCTCGACGAACTCCTTCAGCCCCTCGATCCCGAACTCCGCACCGATACCGGATTCCTTGATCCCGCCGAAGGGCACGTCGGGAAAGCCCCCGACGTGGGTGTTGATCCACACGGTGCCGCTGTCGAGCCTCGCGGCGACCTCGGCCGCGGCCTCGATGTCCGGTCCCCAGACGGAGTTGCCGAGCCCGTAGCCGGTGTCGTTGGCCCGGGCCACCGCCTCGTCGAGATCGGCGTAGCGCAGAAGCGCGCGCACCGGGCCGAAGGTCTCGTCCCGCACCAGGGGGCTGTCATCGCTGATGTCGCGGACCACGGTCGGCGGGACGAAGTAGCCGGGGCGCGGGTCCACCGCCCCGCCGGCGATGACCGTGCCGTCCTTGTGGGCCAGTTCGAGATATTCCTTGACCCGCTCGAACTGGGCGGCGTTCTGCACGGGACCGAACGCGGGATCGGCCTCGGGGTCGAGGCTGTGACGCAGCTCCTTGGACGTCGCGAGCTCCGCGAAGATCTCGGCGAACCGCTCGTACATCGCGTCGGGGACGAAGATCCGCTTGATGCCCACGCACAGTTGCCCGGCGTAGGAGAACGTCCAGGTGAAGATCTCGGGTGCCACCTTCTCCACGTCGGAGTCGGGCATGATGATCGCCGAGTCGTTTCCGCCGAGCTCCAGCACCACTCGTTTGATCGTCGTGGCCGAGGCTTCCAGGACCTTGCGCCCGGCCGCTGTCGAGCCCGTGAACGACACCATGCCGACGTCCGGGTGGTTGGCCAGCGCGGGGCCGACGCTCTTGTCGGGGCTGTTGTCGCCGAGGATGTTCACGACACCCGCAGGCACGATCTCCCGCAGCAACTCGCCCAGGTACAGGGCGTGCAGAGGCGAGGTCGGCGCGGTCTTGAGGACGGCCGTGTTGCCCGCGAGGATGGCCGGCACGACCTTGTACAGGCTCTGGAAGAGCGGCATGTTCCACGGGACGATCGCGGCGACGACACCGATCGGCTGGTAGTGACGCTCCACCCTCCATTGCGCGTCCGAGTGCACCACGTCGGGCGAGAGGTCGAGTTCGGCGAAGTGACGGACCCACCTGAGCGTCCAGTCCAGATCCAGCTCTCGCAGCATCGGCAGGGGCTTGCCCAGTTCGAGCGCCAGGATGCGCAAGAATTCGTCGTAGTGCTCCTCGACCGCGTCGGCGATCCTCCGTACGACCTCGGCGCGTTCGGCGAACGGCGTCGCGCGCCAGGCCGGGAAGGCGGTCTTCGCGGCCTTGACCGCGAGCTCGAGCTGGCCCTCGTCGGCGGCCGCGGCGGTGGCGATCACCTCCCCGTTCCCGGGGTCGATGATCTGCGAGGCGGCGGCTCCGGGCACCAGCTCGCCGTCGATCAGGTGGGCGAACGTGTGGTGAAGGAGGTTCGTCTCGTTTGAAGGGAAAAGCATCGTTGCTCCTTCTCTGATGGATGTTGCGGTTCCTGGCGGGGTCACGACGTCTCGCTCGGCTCAAGGCGGGACGAAGGCTGCTTGCCGGTGTCCCCGGAGCGCAGCCGGAGCCCGACCGCGGCGACACCGGTCAGGAGAACGGCAGCGATGGACAGGGACGCGGCCAAGGAGCCGGTGGCCTTCCAGGCGGCGCTGACGAGCGCGAAACCCACCGCGTTGGCCACCTGCGTGGTGGTGAGCAGGACACCCGACGCGGCGCCCTCGTCCCCTTCCCGTACACGGGCGAGTACGGAGGCGATGATCGCCGGGTAGGCGAAGCCCATCCCCGCGCCGAAGCCCGCCGTCATCAGCGCGATGACGACCGCTCCCGCTCCGGCAAGCGCGGCGCAGATCGCGGCGACGAGGCTGGCGAACATGACCAGTGAGCCCCACAGCATCGCCGGGGGACCGGTGGGGGCACCGGGCCGACGGGCCGCGAGAGTCGTCGCCATGTACGCCACGCCGAGCGGAAGGTACGCCAGCCCCGCTCCGAGCGCGCCGATCCCGAGCCCCTCCTGCAGGTACAAGGTCATTCCCAGCAAAGTCGCGCTGTTGCCCACGTAGAACGCCACGGTGGCGACGAGCCCGAGCCGGATCGACCTCTGTCGCAGGAGCTGCCTCGACAGCAGCGGAGCGGCGGCCCGGCGCTCAACTCCGGGCATCGCCGTCGCGATCACGGCACCCGCGCCGAGCAGCACCCACGCGATCCAGGGCCAGCCGTGGTCGGGCCCGAGGCCGAGGCCCAGCAGCAACGGGATCAATGCGCCGGCCAGTACGCCGCCGCCGAGCACGTCGACCGGCACCGGCTCGGGCGCGCGCGTCTCCGGGATCGCCCTGGTGACGAGAAGCAGCGCGGCAAGGCCGATCGGCACATTGATCGCGAAGAGCGCACGCCAGCCCACGCCGGCGATGTCGACGGCCAGCAGCCCGCCGCCGATCAGCTGACCGAGCGTCGCGGCAGCGCCGAGCACCGTCGTATAGGCCAGCACCGCACGGCGACGCGGCTCGCCCTCGTACACCGCCTGGATCGTGGCGAGCACCTGGGCCAGCATCACCGCGGCCGCGAAGCCTTGAAACGCGCGCATGGCGACGAGCACCAGGAGGCTGGGAGCGAGTGCGCAGCCCAGGGAGAAGAGCGTGAAGGCCGCCATCCCGATGCCGAACATCAGGCGCCGGCCGAACCGGTCTCCCAGCCGCCCGCCGATCACCAGCGCCGCTCCGTAGGTCACGACGTAGATCGAGAGAACGAGCTGCGTGTCGGCAATCGAGGCTTTCAGGTCCTCGGCGATCGACGGAACACCGACGATCACGATGAAAGAGTCCAGGAATCCCATGAAGGTTCCGGTCAGCAAGACCGGCAGGGCCAACCGATGAGATGTCATGTTTGGCCTTCGCTTTCCGTCCTGAGACTGGCGATCGCGCCTTCTCGGGCACGTGAGATCCCGCCACCTGGCCATCGGACCCCGCGGATCACGAACCACCGAGGAACGGCAGGTCGGCCGGGTGATCCGCGGGTCCGATGTCCGCTGTGACGACGTCGCCGTCGAGACTGAGTCGCGGGTCTCGGAATACGGCTATGACGCGACGTCGCGCGCGGGTGGGACGACCGCGGCCAGGCGGGTCAACGACCCCTCGAGCTCGTCGGCGGAGACCATCGGCAGGCGGGGCACCACTGCCGGGTCGGTGACCGCTGCCCAGTCGTAGGTCTGGGTCACCTCGGTGTGGCCCTCGCCGGTCGGGGCGAGCTTCCAGGTGAAGCGGTGACCTTGCGGGCGCTGCCCCGGGTGGCCGGGCGCCCAGGCGATGACACGGTCCTCGGTGAAGGCCACGACGTGGTTCTCGGTCCGGTAGTCACCGAGCTCGCTGTGCATGGCCATGACGAAAGTGTCACCGACGGCGTCCACCGGGCGGGAGGTTTCGGCGTGCCTGAGGCGGCCGGTGGCGTCGAATTCGACGTGGCGCCGGGGGTCGCGCAGCACCGCGAAGATCTGTTCGGCCGGGGCGTGCAGCACGCGGGAGACGGTGGTGTGGGTCGGACCGCCGTCCGTGGTGACCGGGTCCGGGTAGAACCGGGCCCATGCGATCCGTCCGTCGCGGACGGTGAGGATTACCGGGCCGCGCAGTACGACCGTCGCCCCGGTCGGGGCGGTGCCCCGCATCTCCCATTCCGACCACGATTCGTCGCCGTTCTGCGCATGGCGCAGGACCTCGGCCCGTATGTCGGGCAAGCCGGCCAGGATCTTCGTCCAGTTCGCGGCGACCTGGTCGGAGCCGACGAATCCCTCGGCCGGTCGCAGCGGTCGTTCGGCCACGTAGTCGTCGGTGAAGCAGTCGGCGATCCGCTCCGGCACGTGGGAGTTGATCGCTTCGCGTAGTGCGTGGAGGGCCTGGGGGAGCATGCGGCGATCTCCTAGTTCTGGTTCGCTCTGTCACCGTCGAGCATGGAGGTCCGGGGTGCCGCCGGGCGACCTGACACCGCCCGGACACTGCCCGGACGGCGTCCCGGCCCTGACAGGCATAATCGAAGTCATGAACGACTGGCCGGGGCCGAAGACGACCAGCTTCGCGGCCATGCTGCGCGGCCTGCGGGAAGCCCGGTCGCTGACCCAGCAGGAGCTGGCCTCCGCCGCGGGACTCTCCGTCGAGGCGGTCAGCGCGTTGGAACGGGGGCGGCGGACCCGGCCCCAGCCGCACACGGTGCGGTCGCTGGCCTCGGCGCTCCAGCTCCGCGAAGCGGACCGCATGGCGCTGCTGGCCATCCTGGGCCGGGCCGGGGACGGGACGTCCGAAATGCCGGCCCGCACGTTGACACCCCGCCCGCCGTCACCCCCGGCCGTCCCGGTGATCGGGCGGGACGGCGAGGTCGCCGAGATCGTCGCCGCCCTGCGCACCGCGCCGGGCCGGCTGGTGACGCTCACCGGCCCCGGCGGGGTGGGCAAGACCACCGTCGCGCTGGCGGCCGCGGACGCGGTGGCCGCGGACCATCCGGGGGCCGTGTACTTCGCGGACCTGACCGACGTCACCGACCCGGACGACGCCATCGCCGCCGTGTCCCGCTCCGCGGGCTCCCACAGCGACACGGTGACCGGCCTCGCCGCGCACCTCACCGGCACGTCGGCTCTGCTCGTCCTCGACAACCTGGAGCGCGTCACGGCCTGCGGCCCGCAGCTGGCCGAGCTGCTGACGGCATCCCACGACGCGGTGATCCTGGCCACCAGCCGCGTCCCGCTGCGGGTGCGGCGGGAACGTGAGGTGCGCATCGCTCCCCTCGGCCCGGCCGCAGCCGTCCGGCTCTTCGGCGAGCGGCTCACCGCCGCCGGCGCGCCGCCGACCGGGAGCGGGGACGACGCCGCCGTCGCGCTGCTGTGCCGACGGGCCGACGGGCTGCCGCTGGCCATCGAGCTCCTGGCTGCCGCCGCCGCCCGACTCGGACCACGGGAACTGCTCAAGCGGGTCGATCAGCTGGCGGATCTGCCCGTGGCCGGCCCGCGGGACCTGCCGGCGCGGCAACGCACCATGGCGGCCACCGTCGAGTGGAGCTGCCGGATGCTCGGCCCCGCGGCGCGGCGACTGCTTCCCCGGCTCGCCATGGTCCCGGGCAGCTTCTCCCTCGACATCGTCGAGGCGGTCGCCGCGCCGGATGCGTCGGACGCGGTGGGCGCGCTCGCCGAGTTGGTCGAGCACTCCCTGGTCACCCGCGGCGCCGACGCGGGACCGGTCGCGCGGTTCCGGCTGCTGGAACCGGTCCGCCGGTACGTGTTCGAGGCACTCGGGCCGAACGACCGGTACCACATCCGTCGGAGCGTGGCCCAATGGGCCTTGCGGGCAGCGCGCGAACAGGGTGCGCGAATCCGTGGCCGCGGCGATTTGACGGCCGTCGTGGAGGTTGAGGCGGATCGCCATGTGCTGCGGCTCGGCTTCGATCACCTCGTCGATTCCCGCAGGCACGACGACGCCGCCGAACTGCTGTGGTCGGTGTGGCTGCCGCTGTGGATGACCGGGCACACCCACGAGGGGCTCGACTGGGCCGACCGCTTGCGTGAGCACGACCTGAGCGAGCGGGGCCGGGCCCGCTGGCTGGTGGCGCGTGCCGGGTTCCACCGCGTCGCCGCGGACCTGTTCGCCACCGCGGAGCGGGCGATGCGGCTGGCCGAGCGGATCGACGACACCTCGCTGGCCGCGGAAGCGGCGATCTTCGCGGCGGCGGCGGCGCTGCGTCTGGAGGACTTCGACGCTTCGGTGTCTTTGCTGGCCAGGGCGGAGGCCCACGTCAAAGCGCGCCTCGACGTCGAACGCGACGTGTGGGCGGCTGTGCACGTGCTCATCGGCCGCGGGGACGGCGCGCTGCTGCGCGGTGACCGGTCCGCGGCGGCGCGGCACTGGCGCGCCGCCGCGGCCACGGCGCGGGAGCTGGGCAGCGAGTTCTCGGTGGCCGCGGTCCTCGCCGAGTGCGCGCAGGCGGCCCGCGGCGAAGGGCGCCTGACCGACGCGGCCTCGATGCTTGCCGTCGCCAGCGAGCTGGGCCCCCAACAGGACGAGTACCGGGCGCGCCTGGCGGGCGTGGCCGCGGCCGTGGCCACGGACCTCGATGACCTGGCGTCAGCGCGGTGGTGGGAGGACGCGGCGGGGCCGGACGCACCCCTGCGGGACACCGATGAGCTGGGCGAGCGATTCCGGGAGCTCGTCCGGCGCGCCGACACCGTCTCGGGCCGGGACTGAGCTGAGCCGTCCGCCCGTACCGGCGGTGTCCGGTCGGTGTCCGGAGGTTCCCGCGAGGGGGGCGGCGGGATTCGAGACCGTCGACGGCGCCGGGGAGCCGCGCCCCCTCGGACCGCGTACGGCCGACGTCAGATGAGGATCACGATCTTTCCCCGCACATGTCCGCGTTCGGAGAGGGCATGGGCCCGCGCGATCTCCTCCAGCGGGAAGGTCCGTTCGACGCGCGGTGCGTACCGGCCCTGCTCGCCGAGCGCGGCCGCTTCGGCGAGAAGCGTGGAATCGTTCACCGCGTTGGCCATACGGACCCCCAGACGTTCCGCGTTCGCGTAGTCGGCGACCGTCAGCACGCGGGCGGGGTCGCCGGCGATCTCGATGAGGTCGGGGAGGGAGCCGGAGGCGGCGGCGTCGAGTACGAGGTCGACCCCGTTCGGGGCCAGGTCGGCGAGACGTTCCGACAGGCCGGCACCGTAGGTGGTGGGAAGGGCTCCGAGTGAGGTGAGGAAGGCGTGGTTGCGCTCACTGGCGGTTCCAATCACGATGGCTCCGAGGGCGACCGCGATCTCGACCGCCGCGCCGCCGACGCCTCCGGCGGCGCCCTCGACGAGCAGGGTGCGTCCCGCGAGCGGGCCGAGCGCCTTGAGCCCGCTCAGCGCCGTCACGGACACCAGACCCGCCCCGGCCGCCTGCTCGTCGGTCCACGCGGCGGGCGCGGGCGCCCACGCCGAGAGGACGGCCAGCTCCGCCGTCGCCCCCGTGACTCCGCCCAGCCCGAAGACGCGGTCGCCCACGCTCACTCCGGTGACGCCCTCCCCGATCATGTCCACCAGGCCCACGGCGTCGCGGCCAGGTATCGCGGGCAGGTCCACTGGGAGTACGTCGCGCACCTCCCCGCTGCGCACTTTCCAGTCGACGGGGTTGACGCTGGCCGCCACGACGGCGACGCGGATCTCTCCGGGACCCGGCAGCGGGTCCTGGACCTTCTCGACCGTGAGGGTCTCCGTACCGCCGTACTCGTGGTACCGGGCTGCGCGCATGATGTCCTGCCTTGTTCGTCCCGACGGCTTGGTGTGCCTTGACATCGACCAGGCTAAAACCTGACATCAGTGTCAGAGGCAAGTCGGGCAGTCAGGGGGCAGAGGACGCGTAGGCCCGCGGTGTGGAGCCACGGACGGTGACCAGACCCTTGACGGCCTCGTCTCCGGTGATCTCCGGGTAGGCGTCCGGCCGGGCGACAGAAAGCCAGGGTCCGCGAGTCAGGACCGCGCGGCGGCGTTCTCGCCGAGGTCCAGGCGGTCCGGGCGATGCGGCAGCGTACGGGCGCCGGTGGCACGGAGCCCGTCGAGGGCGAGTTCGAGGTAGCGGCGCCACGCCTGGGGCTGTGCGGCCAGCAGGGGCGCCGCCGTCTGATGGATGCCCGCGAGGAGCAGCACGATGTCCGTTCCCGTGACGTCCCCGCGGACGGTGCCCTGCTCCTGCGCCCTGGCCGTGAGCACGTCGGCCGCGTCGCGGAGGCGGCCGATCCCGTCCCGCACCCCGGTGTGATCCAGCGAGGGGCGTCCGATCACTTCACAGAAGGCGCGGTCGGCGGCCAGCGCCCCGACGCCGTCGGCCATGAACTCCGCCAGTGCCCGCGCCGCGTCGTCCGCGTCGGCGAGGCGCTCCGCCATGCCGGTCAGCCGGTCGAGAAGTCGCAGCATGATGGCCGCGAGCAGGTCCTCCTTCGAGGCGAAGTGCCGGAACACGGTGCCTTTGGCGAGTCCGGCACGCTGGGCGATCTCGCCCATCGGCGGTCACCTTCTGTCGGGTCGGCCGTGCCGTCGCCATGACGCCTCGCGGATCACCGCCGCTTCATCACGCGCCGTCCTCGCGGCGCACCACCGGAGGAAGACATGAACAGCACCCTTGACGGCAGGACCGCACTGGTCACCGGCGCCTCCTCGGGCATCGGCCGGGCCACCGCGTTCGCCCTGTCGAAGGCGGGCGCCCGGGTGGCTGTCGGAGCGCGCCGGGCGGACCGTCTGACGTCGCTCGCGCAGGAGGCGCCGGGTGAACTCCTGGTCCTGGAGCTCGACGTCACCGACCGTCAGTCCGTACAGGACGCGGTCGCGGCCACCGTCGACCGCTTCGGCACCCTCGACGCCCTCGTGAACAACGCGGGCGTCATGCTCAACGGACCGATCCTGAACGCGGACACCGCCGAGTGGCGCCGCATGGTCGACACCAACCTGCTCGGATCGATGTACACCGCCCATGCCGCCCTGCCCCACCTGCTGGAAAGCAGGGGCGCCGTCGTCCAGATCTCCTCGACCTCCGGGCGCACCGCGTCGGCGGGCGGCGGTGTGTACGCCGCCACCAAGTTCGGCGTCACCGCCTTCGCCGAGTCGTTGCGGCAGGAAGTCACCGCCCAGGGCGTACGGGTGATCGTCGTCGAACCCGGAATGGTCGCGACCGAACTGCTCACCCACATCACCGACCCCGCCCTGCGGGACTACGCCAAGACCTATGCCGAATCGATGCGGACGCTCAACGCCGAGGACATCGCCGACGCCGTCCTGTACGCGCTCACCCAGCCCGACCACGTCGCGGTCAACGAGATCCTGATCCGACCGACCGATCAGACCCGCTGATTCGGACGAGGAGTTGAGCCCGGTGTCCTCGCCGGTCGGCGGCCGCGTGGCGTGGTGGGCGAGTTCGAGGGCGAGGCGGGCAAGCATGCGGGACGGCCGGCCGTAGATGGCCGGATCCAGCCAGCATCAACCGGACTTCCCGGACATGAGGGCGGTGGCATTCCGTCTGCCGCGGCACCGGTTCGACGGAAGCGCTGAAAGGGCCGACCTGCGGAAATATCCTGGGACGGGCCGAAGGGTCCGTTCGGATAGGAGTGCCCCCGGCAGGACTCGAACCTGCGGCCAAGCGCTTAGAAGGCGCCTGCTCTATCCACTGAGCTACGGGGGCCGGACAGTGGCCGCGGCTGTCTCCGCCCCTGGGTGGTTCCGTGACCTTGTACCGAGGTCAAGGATAGGGCGCTACATGCCTGCCGCCGGTTGCTTCACCCGCGTGACACGTTGTGGAGGTTCGGTGAAGTGGTCCGATAATCGCAGGCATGTGCAGAACGTGCATCGCTTTTGACGCCTCGGATCGCTGCTGTTGTGCACTCGTTATGCCGATGGCTCATTCTGCCCCATCGACACCATGGGCCGCCCCATTTCATGTAGTGCGGGCCGAATGGGGTGATTTACCCGAAATACGCTTCAAAAATGCTCCAATATGGGGCATTCTGCGGGTGTGGCGATCTTGGACGTACGGCCCGAGCTGCTCGACGCGCTGTCCGCGCTGCGTGACCGCGTCGACGCCGCACGCTTCCCCTTCCCACTGCGCGGAGCCGCCCGCGCCCGGCGTACCCGACAGGAGTTGCTCGCCCAGCTCGACGACTACCTGGTGCCCCGGCTGAAGGCGCCCGAGGCCCCTCTGCTGGCCGTCGTGGGCGGTTCGACGGGCGCGGGCAAGTCGACCCTCGTCAACTCCCTTGTCGGCCGCCGCGTCAGCGAATCCGGGGTTCTCCGGCCGACCACCCGCACCCCGGTGCTGGTCTGCCACCCCGAGGACCGCGCCTGGTTCGCGGACCCGCGCGTCCTGCCGGGCCTCAACAGGGCCTGGGCGGTACGCCAACGGGTGGGTCCGGGCGGCGCGGCCGGGGGCGGCAGGCCGGGCCGGGGCGACAGCGGCGACCGGAGCGACGACCGGAGCGACGACCGGCGCGGCCGGGGCGACCGCACCGACCGCGGCGAATCCGGGCGCGCCGAACTGCGCCTGGAGACCGACGACAGCCTGCCCCGCGGCCTCGCGCTCCTGGACGCCCCCGACATCGACTCCCTCGTCACCCGCAACAGGGAACTGGCCGCCGAGCTGATCTGCGCCGCCGACATCTGGGTCCTGGTCACCACCGCCTCCCGCTACGCCGACGCCCTGCCCTGGCATCTGCTGCGCACCGCCAAGGAGTACGACGTCACGCTCGCCACCGTCCTCGACCGCGTCCCGCACCAGATCGCGGACGACGTCGGCAGGCACTACGCGGCGCTGCTCGGCAAGGCGGGCCTGGGCGACGTACCCCGCTTCACCGTCCCCGAACTGCCCGAATCCGCGGGCGGCGGCGGCCTGTTGCCGCAGACCGCGGTGGCCGCGCTGCGCGAATGGCTCGCGCACTGCGCCCAGGACCCGGCCGCCCGCCAGCACGCGGCCCAGCGCACCGCCGTCGGCGTACTGGACTCCCTGCGCGGCCGGTTGCCCGCCCTCGCCTCCGCCTCCGCCGCCCAGCACGCCGCCGCCGTACGCCTGGCGCGCGGCGCGGAGGACGCGTACGAACAGGCCGGGGAGCGGATCGACACCGCGATCGGCGCGGGCGTCCCACTGGCCGGTGAGGCCCTCGCGCACTGGCAGGGCTACCCCGCGTGCGGCCCCGACGCCCTCCAGCACGCGCTCGCCGAGGAGTTCGCGGCCCTGCTGCGGACCGAGACCGACGCCGCCGACGAACGCGTCGTCGCCAACTGGCAGCGCGACCGCGCCGGATCGGCGCTGCTCGGCGAGCCCTCCGCGCGGCCCGACCGCGACCGCGTCGCCGTCGCCGCCCGGATCGACAAGGGCGTACGCCGCTGGCGCCGCGGTCTGACCGAACTGTCCTACGCGCAGGCGCGGGCCGCCCGCGACGCCGACCGGCCGCCCGTCGACCCCGAGGACGTGGCCGCGCTGCTGGCGACCGCGCTGCTCGGCGGCAAGCGCGGGAGCGCCGCGGGTGAGCGCCTGGCCGAGACCGTCGGCGTACAGGCCGCGCTGCGGCTGCGCGACACCGCGCGCGACCGGCTGGACGACGCCGTCGCAGGGCTGCTGCGCGCCGAGCGGGACCGGCGGCTGGCCCCGGTCGACGGCTACGACGTGACCGCGCGGCAGCAGGCGTCGCTGATCGCGGCGCTGTCCGTACTCCAGAGGGAAAGGTGACCACGGTGGCCACGACGACCGGCAGTTCGGCACGATCGGCGGCGAGCGGGTCCACGGACGCGGCGGGGGACGGGCCGGGACGTGTCCCGGGCCCGTCGTCCTCCGCGTCGTCCGCTTCTCCGTCCGCCGTTTCTTCGTCGGTCGCTCAGGGGCGGGAGAGCGCTACGGACGCGCTGACCGTGCGGGTGGACGCGCTCGGCGAGTTGCTGGGGCTGTCCAGGACGCGGATCAGCCCGGACGCGCTGGCCGAGACCGGCGAGCTGCTGGAACGCCTGGGCGAGCGGCGGCGGTTGTCGCTCGACCACACGGTGGTGGCGCTGGCCGGGGCGACCGGCAGCGGGAAGTCCACGCTCTTCAACGCCCTGGCGGGGCTCGCGCTCTCCGAGACCGGCGTACGGCGGCCGACCACCGCGAAGCCGGTCGCCTGCGCCTGGCAGCCGGAGCGGGCGGCCGGGCTGCTCGACCGGCTGGGGATCGCACCGCAGGACCGTTACGCCAGGCGCGGCGCGCTGGACGCGGCGGGGGAGTGGCCGGGGGACCTGTCGGAGGAGCTGTCGGGGACCGAGGGCGCCTTCGCCGCCGACGGCGCCACCGGGCGCGCGGAGAGCCTGGACGGGCTCGTCCTGATCGACCTGCCCGACCACGACTCGGCTGCGACCGGCCACCGCGATCAGGTGGACCGGCTGCTGGGCCTGGTGGACGTCGTCGTCTGGGTGCTCGACCCGGAGAAGTACGCCGACGCGGCCCTGCACGAGCGCTATCTGCGCCCGCTGTCCGGGCACGCCGACGTGACCGTGCTGGTGCTCAACCAGATCGACCGGCTGCCCGGCGACTCGGTCGACCTGGTCCTCGACGACCTGCGGCGGCTGCTGGACGAGGACGGCCTCGCGGTCGGCGAGCACGGCGAGGACGGCGCCGTGGTGCTCTCCGCGTCCGCGCTGACCGGCGAGGGCGTCGCGGACCTGCGCGCCGTACTGGCCCAGCTCGTCACCGACCGGGCGGCGGCCGGAAGGCGGCTGGCGGCCGACATGGACCGCACGGCGAGCAGGCTGCACCCGCTCTACGTCGGCGAGGGCGGCGCCGGGCTCACGGACTCGGCGCGCGAGGAATTCGTGGACCGGCTCGCGGACGCGGTGGGCGCGGCCGGGGCAGGACAGTCGGCGGAACGGGACTGGGCGGGCGCGGCGGAGGGGGCCTGCGGTACGCCGTGGGGTCGGCTGATCGGTGAACGGGCCGCGGTCGGCGCCGGTTCCCGCGGTGAGCGCCCGGCGCAGGGTTCACCCGTACGAGCGACCCGTACGGGCGGCGGCGGGCTGTCCGCGTCCCGGCCGGTGGTCGACGAGGCGGTGCGCGGCGTGGCGGCCGACGCGTCCCGCGGGCTGCCCGCGCCCTGGGCGCAGGCGGTACGTGACGCGGCCCGGCGCGGCGGTGACGGGCTGCCGGAGGCGCTGGACGGCGCGGCGGCGCGGGCGCGGCCGGGGGCGCCGGAGCGGCCCGGCTGGTGGTCGGCGGCCGGTGGCGCGCAGTGGCTGCTGATGGCGCTGGCCGTGGCAGGCGCGGTCTGCCTGATCTCGGTCGCGGTGGGCTCGCTCGATCTGACGTGGTGGCTGCCGGTCGTGATGATCGCGGTCGGCGGACTCGGCGGCCCGGCCCTCGCCGGTGCCTGCCGGTTCGCGGCCCGCGGGCCCGCCCGGCGGTACGGCCAGGCCGCAGAGCGGCGGCTGCGGGACGCGGCGGCGGACTGCGGCAGGGCCCGGGTGCTCGAACCGGTGGCGGCCGAATTGATGCGGTACCGCGAGGTGCGCGAGCAGTACGCGGTGGTCGCCGGGGCACATTCCGCGCACGCGGCGCATTCCGTCCGCACTTCTCTGGGAGACCACTCGTCCGAGTGACGAAGTTATCCACAACCGGCCGGTAATCCACAGATTCCGGCCGGTTTCTCCATGCCTGGTCGAATTCCTGCACGATGTCCTTACGGCGTCCCGCGAGGGGCGCGATCGGCAGGGAGGGCAGAGAAATGAACGAGACGCTTGTGACCGTGGTGGGAAATGTGGCCACCGAGCCGGAGACCCGGCAGACCGCGACCGGTGTGGCCGTCACCCGCTTCCGGCTGGCGACCACCTCGCGCCGGTGGGACGCCGAGCGCGGCGCGTGGACGGACGGGGCCACGAGCTTCTACACGGTGTGCGCGTGGCGGACGCTGGCCTGGCATGTGAAGGAATCGGTCGGAGTCGGTGAACCCTTGCTCGTCCAGGGGCGGTTGAGGATCCGTGAGGAGGAGCGTGAGGGTCGGCGCTATCTGACCGCGGAGATCGAGGCGGTGGCGGTCGGGCACGACCTGGCGCGGGGCGTCTCGCGGTTCAGCCGGGTCGCGGCGAGCATGACCGGGGCGGGGGCCGCGTCCGCGTCCGGAGCGGCGGGGGCCGTGGTGGGGAACGCGGTCGGGAACACGGCCGAGACGCCGCCGGTGGTCGCCCGGCCGGATCCGGCGCCGCCCGTTCCCGCGGCGGCGCCCTGAGTATCCGGAGTATCCGCTTTCGGCGGCATTTCCCGGGATGAATTCTGTCGATGACTTATCGACAAACACGGAATCATGCAATTGTGCCGATAACGATTGGGATTCGAAAAGGCGCTGCGGGGACTCTCTTGGTGAGCGTGTGACGCCTGGTTCCTAGGATCTCCTCGTTCAGCACGCACGGGGGCCGGAACTGCGCAGGCAAGGCGATCCTCTGAACGACCAACGCGCCTTGCCCGGAGGGGAAATCCATGTTCAAGACCTACAGGCGGGGCGCCGCCCGCCTCGCGGCGGCCGGCATCGCCACGGGCCTGCTCGCGGCGGGCGTGATGGCGGGCGCGGGCGCGGCCGACGCCGCCCCGAACGACGGCACGACGCCGTCGGCCACGGGCGCCACCGCCGTGCTCGGCGGCATCGAGAAGGACAAGGCCGACCAGGCCGTCGTCAACCCCGGTGCCAAGGACGAGTACGACGTCACCGCCGGACTCTTCTCGATGGCCGTGACCGGTGGCGGCAGCATCGAGACGTACTGCATCGACTTCAATCACCACACCGTCGACAAGGCGACCTACAACGAGGTCACCTGGGACAACTCGACGCTGAAGGACAACAAGGACGCGGGCAAGATCGCCTGGATCCTCAACAACTCCTACCCCAAGGTCGACGTGGCGGGCGTCACGGACACCCTCAAGGCCGCCGGGGTCACCCTCGACCACCCGCTCACGCCGGGCCTGGCCGCGGCCGGTACGCAGGTGGCGATCTGGCACCTGTCCGACCCGGGGGTGAACGTGCAGGCCAAGGACAGCGACGCCAAGGCGCTCGCGGAGTACCTGGACAGCCACGCGCAGACCCTTGAGGAGCCCAAGCCCTCGGTGACGCTCGACCCGCCCGCCGTCTCCGGCAAGTCCGGCGACCGGCTCGGTCCGGTGACCGTGCACACCACCGCCGACGCGGTCGACGTCAAGCTCGGCGCCGACGCCCCGGCGGGCGTCAAGATCGTCGACAAGGACGGCAAGGCGATCAGCGGTCCGGTCAAGAACGGCACCGCGCTCTACTTCGACGTCCCCGCGGGCACCGCGGACGGCACCGCCCCGGTGACCGTCGCGGCCACCACCGAGATATCCGTCGGCCGTGCCTTCTCCGCCACGGACACCTCCAGCCAGTCGCAGATCCTCGCCGGTTCGCAGAGCACCACCGTCACCGCGGCGGCGACCCTGTCCTGGGCCAAGAAGGGCCCGATCCCGGCGCTGTCCGCGCAGGTCGTCTGCGCCAAGAACGGGGTCGACGTCACCGCCGCCAACCAGGGCGACGAGGACTTCACCTTCGAGCTCGAAGGCAAGAGCTACACGGTCGCGCCCGGCAAGTCCCAGACCGTCACGGTCCCCGTCCAGGAGGACCAGAAGTACAAGATCGACATCACCCTGCCCAACGACCAGGTGAAGACCTTCGAGGGCGTCCTGGACTGCAAGACCGCCACCACCCCCGGCCCCACCCCGACGGCCACCCCCACCAACGCCCCCAGCCCCGCCACCTCCGGCAGCACCACGGGCGGCACCGATCTCGCCGAGACCGGTAGCAGCAGCGCCACCCCGATGATCGCGGGCATCGCCATCGCCCTCGTCGTCCTCGGCGGCGCCGCCGCCTTCTTCTTCCGCCGCAAGAAGAACACCCCCACCGCCTGACCCGGGGCGCCCCACCGGGGGGGGGGGGGGGGGGGGGGGGGGGGGGGGGGGGGGGGGGGGGCGAGGGGGGGGGGCGGGGGAGGAGCAGTATGGGCGCCCCGGCT
>NZ_JBVHMF010000009.1:221663-271722 GCF_055558595.1 Streptomyces sp. NPDC025721
CACACACAACCCCCCCCCCCCCCCCCCTCCCCCCCCCCCCCCCCCCCCCCCGCCCCCCCCCCCCCCCCCCCCCCCCCCCCCCCCCCCCCCCCCACACCCGCCCCCGTCCGGTCCGCGCCGCCTACCGCGACGCTCGCGCGAAGATCGGCTTCCGCCGGCGCTCAGCAGGCACGCGAGACGTACACGACGTACACGTGGTCAGAACCTTCTTCGTCAGCGTGCTGATACTGGGCGGCGTCGTGCTGACCCACCGGGAGGCCAAGCGCCGGGCGGCCGCCGGGCGGGGGCGGGGGAGGGACCCGTTCGCACGGATGGGTGGACGTACGGCAAGATGGGGTGTATCTGCCCTCACGCGGCGGTGCCGCACTGTGGCCCTACTCGATTGCCGGACGGTTTCTCTTGGCTGAGTTCATTTACACCATGCGCAAGGCCCGCAAGGCCCACGGCGACAAGGTGATCCTCGACGACGTGACGCTGAGCTTCCTGCCGGGAGCGAAGATCGGCGTCGTCGGGCCGAACGGCGCCGGTAAGTCGACCGTCCTGAAGATCATGGCGGGCCTGGAGCAGCCGTCGAACGGTGACGCGTTCCTGTCGCCCGGCTTCTCGGTGGGGATGCTGCTCCAGGAGCCGCAGCTCGACGAGTCCAAGACCGTGCTGGAGAACGTGCAGGACGGCGCCGCCGACACCATGGCGAAGCTCACGCGGTTCAACGAGATCGCCGAGCTGATGGCGACCGACTACTCCGACGCGCTGCTGGACGAGATGGGCAAGCTCCAGGAGCAGCTCGACCACGCCAACGGCTGGGACCTGGACGCGCAGCTCGAACAGGCCATGGACGCGCTGGGCTGCCCGCCCGGCGACTGGCAGGTCACCACGCTCTCCGGCGGCGAGAAGCGCCGCGTCGCGCTCTGCAAGCTGCTGCTCGAAGCGCCCGACCTGCTGCTCCTCGACGAGCCCACCAACCACCTGGACGCCGAGTCGGTGAACTGGCTGGAGCAGCACCTGGCGCAGTACGCCGGCACCGTCGTCGCCGTCACCCACGACCGGTACTTCCTGGACAACGTGGCCCAGTGGATCCTGGAGCTGGACCGCGGCCGGGCGCACCCCTACGAGGGCAACTACTCCACGTACCTGGAGAAGAAGGCGGCCCGCCTGAAGGTCGAGGGGCAGAAGGACGCCAAGCGCGCCAAGCGCCTCAAGGAAGAGCTGGAGTGGGTCCGCTCCAACGCCAAGGGCCGTCAGGTGAAGTCCAAGGCCCGCCTGGCCCGTTACGAGGAAATGGCCGCCGAGGCCGACAAGGTGCGGAAGCTGGACTTCGAGGAGATCCAGATCCCGCCGGGCCCGCGCCTGGGATCCATCGTGGTCGAGGTCAACAACCTCTCCAAGGCGTTCGGCGACAAGGTGCTGATCGACGACCTGTCGTTCACGCTCCCGCGCAACGGCATCGTCGGCGTCATCGGCCCGAACGGCGCGGGCAAGACCACGCTGTTCAAGATGATCCAGGGCCTGGAGACCCCGGACTCCGGCTCCATCAAGGTCGGCGAGACGGTCAAGATCTCCTACGTCGACCAGAGCCGCGCCAACATCGACCCCAAGAAGACGCTGTGGGCCGTCGTCTCCGACGAGCTGGACTACATCAACGTCGGCCAGGTCGAAATGCCGTCCCGCGCCTACGTCTCGGCCTTCGGCTTCAAGGGCCCGGACCAGCAGAAGCCCGCGGGCGTGCTCTCCGGCGGTGAGCGCAACCGCCTCAACCTGGCGCTCACCCTCAAGGAGGGCGGCAATCTGCTGCTCCTCGACGAGCCCACCAACGACCTCGACGTCGAGACCCTGTCGTCGCTGGAGAACGCCCTGCTGGAGTTCCCCGGCGCGGCCGTCGTGATCTCCCACGACCGGTGGTTCCTCGACCGGGTGGCGACGCACATCCTGGCGTACGAGGGCGAGAGCCGCTGGTACTGGTTCGAGGGCAACTTCGAGTCGTACGAGAAGAACAAGGTGGAGCGGCTCGGCGCCGACGCGGCCCGGCCGCACCGCGCCACGTACAAGAAGCTGACCCGCGGCTGAGGGCACGGTATCTGTGATGGCACGGCACATCTTCCTCTGCCCGCTGCGCTGGGCGGACATGGACGCCTTCGGGCACGTCAACAACGTGGTCTTCCTGCGGTATCTGGAAGAGGCGCGGATCGACTTCATGTTCCGGCTGGCGCCGGGCGAGGGAAGCGTGTCGTTCACCGGCGGGTCCGTCGTGGCCCGCCACGAGATCGACTACCTGCGTCCGCTGGTGCACCGGCACGAGCCGGTCACCGTCGAGACGTGGGTCTCGGACATCAGCGCGGCGTCGCTGACCGTCCACTACGAGGTCAAGGACGGCGAGACGGTGTACGTGCGGGCCTCCACGGTCGTCGTCCCGTACAACCTCGCCGCCGGACGGCCGCGGCGGATCACCGCGGAGGAGAAGCTGTTCCTCCAGCGGTATCTGGACGGGGCCGTCACCGTATGACCGCTCCCGCGCGGTCGACGCTGACGCTGGCGCGAGCGGGGGAGGCGGCCGATCTGGCCGCCTTCCTCGGCCGGCTGATCCGCTGGGACAAGGCGGCGGTCGTACGGCTCAGGTCCGCCGAAGGGGAGGCCGCCCTCGGGGTCTTCGGCCACCCGCCCTTCGGGGGCGTCCTCGCGGTCCGCACCGCGGCGCTGGCCGAGGACGGGGTCGGGGCGTCGGTCGACGCGACCGTGTCGGCCGGGCAGCTCCTCGACGCCGTGCCTCCGCCGGAGGGGGGCGAGTTGGTGCTGCCCGGGTCCGTCACCGGGCCCTCCTGGGCCGGGCTGCTGCCGCCGCGCGGCGGCTGGCTTCGGGTCACCGAGGTCGACGGTGACGCCGTGCGGGCGGCTGCCGCCCGTGTGATCGGGGAATTCCGTACGCGTACGGAGGAGTTGGGCGAGGCCGGGCGTACGCGGGCCGGACTCGACGCGCTCGCCGAGGAGTTGTGGGCTCGGCCGCTTCCCGGTACCGGCTTGCCCTTGCGGGCGGTGCACGCCGCCCATGCCCTCGGGTTTCTGCGGGGAGCCGAGGACGCCGTGCTTCTGTCGGCCGGGCCCTGGCTGCGGCTGCGCACCGCGCTCGGTTCCGTGGCCGTACGCGCTGCCGCGCCGGCCTCCGGTCTGACCGTCACTCCGGCCTAGGGCCTGACCCTCTTTTTCCCACCCGCCCACCCGTGCAGATGCTTCCACCCCTGCGGGTGCCGCCCGCGGGCCCCACCCGCCGTCGGGGCGGGCCGTGCCGCGTTCGGCCCCCATTGGTGCTCCCCGTCGCGTGTGCGGGTGTGGGTGACCGTCAGCCGTCCTGGGGCTCCTCCGTCCGCTGAGGGGGTTGGGAGGGGTCGGGCCAGAGGGAGATGTGGTCGGGTTCGAGTTCGAGGAGGACGCGGGAGCGGATGGAGAGGGAGTCGGTGTAGTCGCGGGGGAGTTGGAGGCGGCCGGCGCGGTCGACGGTGGCGTATTCGCGGGCCACGACGGACTCCTGGCCGTGTTCGTCGACCTCGGTGTGGCGGACGACCTCGGATGCGGTACGGCCGTCGCGGATGGCGACGGTGCGGCGGACGGCGTTGGCGACGGCGTGGTCGTGGGTGACGACCACGACCGTGGTGCCCAACTCCTCATTGGCGGTGCGGAAAGAGGTGAAGACCTGCTCGGCGGTGGCGGAGTCGAGTTCGCCGGTGGGCTCGTCGGCGAGGACGACGGACGGGCTGTTCGCCAGGGCGACGGCGATGGCGGCGCGCTGCTGCTCGCCGCCGGACATCTGGCCGGGGTGCCGGTCGTGGCAGTAGCCGACGCCGAGCATGCCGAGCAGTTCGGTGGCCCGCGCGGTGCGCTGCCGCTTCGTGCGCAGCCCGCCGGTGCGGCCGGCGAGCTGCATCGGCAGGACGACGTTCTGCGCGGCGGTGAGGTACGGCAGCAGATTGCGGCCGGTCTGCTGCCAGACGAACCCCACCACCTCCCTGCGGTACCGCAGCCGCGACGCGGCGTCCATCGCCAGCAGGTCGTAGCCGCCGACGGACGCGGCGCCCGCGGTCGGCACGTCGAGCCCGGCCAGGATGTTGAGCAGCGTGGACTTCCCGCTGCCCGACGCGCCGACCAGGGCCATCAACTCGCCCTTCCCGACGAGCAGATCGAGCCCCTGGAGGGCCTGCACCTCCACCCCGTCCGCGGTGAAGATCCGCACCAGCCGGTCACAACTGATCAGCGCGTCCTTGCCGTACGCGGGCCGCTCCCGCCGCTCGGCGACCGCCCGCTCCAGATCCGCGAGACTGCTGACGGGAGCGCGGTCAGGTCCCGTCACCGGACCCGGCACCGCTCCGCGCACCTCGCCGCCCGCTTCGCTCGTCATACCCGGTCCCCCACTCTCAACTCCGCGCTCTCCCGCCGCCGTCCGCTCACCCACACCTGGATCAGCAGCACCGCACAGGCCAGTATCAGCAGCCCCGCCGACGGCAGGGCAAGGGACCATGGATCGGCCCGCAGGCCGAGCCCGAAGTCGGCCGGTTCCACGCCCTGTTCGCCGCCGCCGAAGGTGAGCGCCCGCAGATCGACGCCCGGTCCGAGCAGCGGGACCACCGCCAGGCCCACCAGGACACCGCCGACGGCGGCGAGCAGCGTCTGCGGCAGCATCTCCAGCAGGACCAGCCGCCGTGACTGCCGCCGCGTCATGCCCATGGTGCGCAACCTGGCCAGCAGCGTGGCCCGTTGCGGCGCGGCCTGGAGCAGCGACAGCAGCAGGGCCAGCGCGCTGAAGGCGGCGCCCGCCGCGACCGCCGCCAGATAGATCGAGCGCGCGCCGCGCTGCAAGGGGAAGTCGCCCAGCCGGGAACGCTGTTCGGCGCGCGTCAGCACCGTCACGAAGGACGCGGGCTCCTTGGCGACCGCGCGCAGCGCCCCGCCGTCGATGTGACTGCCCGGCGCGTTCATCGCCAGCAGCACCGTAGGACCGCTGTACTGGCTGTACGCGGCCAGGTCCGGGTGTCTGGCGGCCAGTTGCGCCGCGGAGACGATCACGAACTCGGCGCCGGGCGCGGCCGGGGTGCTGGTCAGGACGGCCGCGGTCCTGACGGTGACGGCGCCGACGGCGGCGTCCACCCGGGCCGTTCCGTCGCCGAGCAGCGAGGCGAGACCGGGGCTGAGCACGGCGGGCAGCGTCCCCCGCCCCGGATCGTGGTCGAACGCGCGCGCGGGGAAGGCGGGCAGCCCGATGTCGTGGGTCAGTCGCGCGTACGCGGCAGGGTCGACGATCACGAGCGAGTAGGACTGGCCGAAGGGCGCGGTCGGGCTGTTCGGCTCGACGCGGGCGGTGACGACCCGGCCGACGCCGGGCACCTTCTTCCGTACCTCGTCGGGCAGTTGGCGGGGGAGCCCGAAGCGGGAGTCGACCCGCGCGTCCGCGCCGACCAGGACGCTCGCCGCCCGGTCCCTGCCGTGGTCGATACCGGCCAGCACCGAGCCGCCGAAGGACGCCACGGTCAGGGCCACCAGCAGCGCCAGCAGCGGCAGTTGGCTGGTGGCGGGGGAGCGGCCCGCGCGCGCCAGGCCCAGATGGGTGACCGCGCCGGGCAGCCGGGCCGCGGGGCGCGCCAACAGCCGTAGCGGCAGCGGATACAGGCGCAGCAGCACCAGCGCCGCCGCGACGGCGACCAGCACGGGGGCCGCCGCCAGATACGGGTCGCCGCCGCTGTCGGTGCCGCGCCGCCGCAGGGTCAGTACGGCGCCCACGACCAGGACGGTGACGGTCAGTTCCGCGACCAGTCTGCGGCGCGACGGCCGGGCAGCGGTGACGTCCTCGCGGCCCGCCGCGTGTGGCCGCCGGGCCGCCGCCACGGCCCGGACCGGCAGCGCCAGCGCGGCGACCGCGGTGACCGCCGCGCCCAGCAGCAGCGACGTGCCGTAGCGCGAGGCCGGCAGCGCCAGCAGCGCCAGGGCGACGCCCAGGGCGCCGCCCGGCACGGCGGCGGCCGTCGTCTCGCCGAGCAGCCGCCGGAAGACGCCGCGCAGGGCGGCGCCGCGTGAGCGCAGCAACGCGATCTCACCGCGCCGCCGCTCGGCGGCGAGGCCGCCCGCCATCAGCAGCACCGCGAACGCCGTCGTGCCGACGCCGACCGCCGCGATCAGCACCAGCGGCGACACCGCCCGCCGGTCGTCGGAGTAGCCGTCCAGCACGGTGCCGAGGCCGCCGGTGAGCCGGATGTCGGGGTCGGTGGCCTGTTGCAGGGCCACCGAGTCGGGCCCCGCGTTGAAGGACGCCAACTGCCTTTGCAGCGCGGGCACATCGTGCGCGGCCAGGCCGTCGGTGGCCAGCGGGTGGTGCCAGTACCGGGTCACCAGCGTGCCCAGCAGCGGCATCGAGCGCGCGGCCGTACGGTCGACGAGCAGCGAGAAGTGCCAGTACGTCTTGGGCTCGCTGCCCGGCGGGGTCGGCGGCGCGGACAGCTGCGGGGTCAGCAGGTCGCTGTTCTCGGTCCAGAAGTCGTCGGCGGGGTCACGGGGTGCGACGATGCCCGAGATCCGGACGGTCAGCGCGGTCGCGGTGCGGCCGTGCAGGTGCACGGTCTGACCGACCGTGAGACGCATGACCTCGGCGGTGCGTACGGTGACGGCGGCCTCGACCGACAGCGGCGCCGGAACGCCCCCGTCCGGCGCGGGAGCCGGCAGCCGCCCGGCGACCAGGCGCCCGTGCCCGGCCAGTCCCGCCTGCGCCACCAGGCTGGCGGCCGGGAAGAGTTCGGAGGTACGGGGCAGCCCCTGGTCGGGCACCGGCGCCTCCGAGGCGCGCACCCCGATGACGGACCGGTCCTTCCGCAGCCGCAGCGGCGGCTTCGCCATCCGCTGGAAGACCGTCTCCACATGGTCGACGGCGGTGGGGTCCAGCAGCTCGGTCGTCGTGAACTCGGGCCTGTAGGGGCCGGTCAGGCTGACACCGCGGTCGATCGGCGCCGCGTCCCGGACGGCCTGCCGCAGCGCGGTGTCCTCGTAGCGGTCCACCGCGCGGGGGAGCGCCGCGGCGAGGAAGGCGGTGACCAGGACCAGGACGGCCGTCGCGAGCGCGGCGGCGGGCGCGGACCGCAGCCTGACCCGTACCCAGGAGGTGTCCACGCGCGCGCCACCGTCAGCACCGGGCACCGGCGTGCCGACAGAAGCCCGCCCCGAAGCCGGCCCTGAAGCCCGGTCCGGAACCCGCCGCCCCGAAGCCCGCTCCGAGGACCGTTCCCGAGCCCGGTCCGGAGCCCGCCGCCCCGAGGCCCGTTCCGAAGAACCCCCCGACGCGCCCTCCGAAATACCCCCGCCCTCACGCGAGTTGTCGTCCGGCATCTCAGTCCTCCCCCTGCCGCCGCAGCGCCGCCGCCGGATCGCCGCGGCGCACCGCGGTGGCGAGGACGACGACCAGCGGCGCGATCAGGACGACGCCCAGCAGTTCGGCCAGCGGCCCCGCGGGCATCTCGACCAGCAGATCGGGGACGGGCCGGGCGGCCTGCGAAGTGAGCACGACCAGCGGGGTGATCAGCCGGGTCAGCAGCGCGCCCAGCACCACGCCCACGACGAGCGAGATCAGCACGAGCGTCCCCTGTTCCGCGGCGATCATCCGGGCCAACTGGCGGCGCGGGGTGCCCAGGGCGCGCAGCACCGCGAATTCGCCGTTGCGCTCCCTGATCGCGCCGACCGCGCTGACCGCGAAGCCGACCGCGGCCAGTACGGCCGCGGCGATCACCGCGGCGGGCAGCGCCGACTGCGGTCCCGCGCCCAGCGGATCGGCCCGCAGATCCGCCGCGGTCTCGTCCCGTACGAGCACCACGTCGACGTCGGTTCGGGCGCGCAACGCGGCGGCGACCCGCGCGGTCGTGCCGGGCCCGGTGGCCAGCCACCACTCGGTGGGCTCCATGGAACGCGCGTCCTGCGACTCCAACAGCCGGTCGACGGACCGGAGATCGAGCAGCAGGGCGCCCGCGTCCAGGTCCTCACGGCTCTGCGTGTCCTGCGTACCGTCCGCGGCGGCGGCGCTCCGGTCCGCCGTGCCGGGGATCGCGCGGACGGCGGCCGTGACGCGGGCGACGATGTCCACACCGTTGAGCTGGAGCCGGACGGTGCCGCCGACCTTCGCGCCGACCGCCTTGAGGTACGAGTCGGTGGCGACGGCCGGGAGTTCGGGCGGCACGAGCGATTCGACGCGGGTGCGTACGGTGGCGGTCGGCGGCGCCTGCCAGCTGTCCGGGACCACCTCCGTGGAACCGGTGGCGTACTCCAGGCCGAACAGCGCGGGGCCGGCCAGCACGGGCGGTTCGGCGGACGGCGGCACCGCACCGGGATCGCCCGCCAGGCTCGGGTCGTCGAAGTCCGCCCGCGCGTCCCACGAAGCGGCGCCCCGCTCCGTACCGGTACCCGCCGCGCTCAGCGCCTCGCCGCCGCCGTCCGGCCCGACGACCCGCGCGGAGGAGATCGTCAGTCGGTGCGTCTCTTTCACGCCCGGCAGCGAGAAGACGGTGTCGATCCGGGTCAGCCGCAGCGGTCCCGCAGGCCCGCCGCCCGCCGTGCCCGCCGCAGAGGCCAGGTCCAGGGTGAGCCGGTGCGGGGCGCCGTCCGGTGGCAGGTCGCCCAGCTCGAACTCGTACACCACACCCGTGGCGTCCGTCAGCGCGGCGGTCAGGTGGTCGGGGCCGTTGGCGGACGCGATCGGGCGGCCGTGCCGGTCCACCGCCCGCAGTGAGGCGGTGAACTCCACCCGGCGCGCGTCACCGGGGACGGCGAACCCGCCCGAATCCCCAGCGGCCCCGCCCGAATCCCCTGCGCTCCCGGCGGCCCGGCCCGAATCCCCAGCAGCCCGGCCCGAATCCCCGGCGCTCCCAGTGGCCCGGCCCGAATCCCCGCCACTCCCCGCGGCCCCGCCCTTCTCTCCCGCCCTCAGCGGCGCGAGCAGCTCCGCGACCGGCCGCCCCGCCGTGAGGTCGGAGCGGAACCGCATCGCCCTGCCCGCCTGCTCGGTGTCGATGGCCAGGACCGTCGCGTGCCGCTGCTGGGTCAGCAGCACCTCGTCGCGGGCCGCGGGGGCCACCGCGGTGATGCCCGGCACCTTCGCGTAGATCCCGGCCTGCCCGAACGGCGGGGTCGTCATCCCGGTGACCCTGATGTCGGAGCCGACGGTGAAGTCCGCCTGGTCGCGCTGCGAACGGTCCCAGCTCGCGCCCTGCCCGATCGCGAACATCCCCATCGCCACGGCCAGCACCAGCAGCAGCACCGCGCTCGCGCCGCGTCGCGGACGGCGGGCGAACTGCCAGCCCGCCAGGGCCGGCGCGAGCCCGCGACCGCGCGCCGCCCGCCGCTCACCGAGCCCGGCCGCCAGCGGCAGCAGCCGCAGCACCAGCACCGTGCCCGCCAGCAGGCACAGCGCGGGCGCGGCCACCAGGACCGGGTCCACGCCGAGACCGCCCGCGCCGTCGGCGCTCAGCACGCCGCCGCCGGACGCCCGGCGCTGCAACTGCCAGTACGCGACCCCGGCGACCACCAGCAGCCCGACGTCCGCCCCGGCCTGGAGGGCGCCCGGCAGCGCGCCCCGCCGGGACCGTGCCGCGCGCCCGGCCGTGAAGGAGCCGCCGCCGCGCACCGCGGGCACGATCACCGCGAAGGCGCAGGCCAGCGCCGCGCACACGGCCACGAGCCAGGCCGCGCCGCCACTGCCGCCGCCGAGTGTGACGCCGGTACGGGCCAGCGCGCCGGTCCCCGCCAGGAGTCGCGTGACGGGACCGGCGAGCAGCGGCGCGATCAGCGCGGCGGGCACCGCCAGCAGCAGCGCCTCCCCGGCCGCCAGCCGGGCCACCCGCGAGCGGGAGCCGCCGCGGGCCCGCAGCAGCGCGGTCTCCCCGGCCCGCTCCTCGGCCAGCAGTTGCGCGACCAGCAGCAGTGCGAAGCCCGCCAGGATGACGAGCTGGAGCGCGCCGATCAGCAGCGTCGAACGGGTCACCAGCAGGCTGCGGCGCAGCCCGTCGAGCAGTGTCGGCAGCTCGCTCGACACCTGCGCGGAGCCGGTCGGCTTCGCGTCATGGAGGTCGGCGACGGCCGCTTTCGCGCTGCGCTCCAGCGCGTCCATCCGGCCCACGCCCACGCCGCCGAAGTCCGCCGTGCCCTGCCAGGACATCTCGGCGGGCGCCACCCGCCCCGAGCCGAAGGTGCCGCCGTCCACGAGCATCGGCCCGTAGGTGGTGAACGACAGCGTGTGGATGCCGCGTCCGTGCAGCGGGTCCAGGTGCCAGTACGGCGCGGCGGGGTCGGCGGGGCGGTAGAGGCCGGTCACGCGGATGCGCAGCGGCGGCCCGCCGAGCCGGTCGGTGAGCGTGAGGACGCTGCCGGTGCGCACGGTGAGCGCCTGGGCCGCGACCACCGGCATGGCGACCCGCACCTCGGCGGAGCCCTTGGCCGCGGGCGTCGGCCAGGCGCCCTCGGTGATCGTGACGCGCGAGCGGTCGAAGGTGGCCAGCAGCGTCAGATCCGGGTCCCCGCCCTTCGGCGACCCGGCGGGGCGCAGCGCGAACGGCAGCCCGTACGGGCCCGACCTGGTGCTCGACCTGACCGTGGCCGGGAGCCCGTCGAAGGCGTCGGGCACGATGCGCCGTACGGCCGAATCCAGCCCGTCCCGCGTCGGCCCGCTGACCGATGCCTGCACCTCGACCGTCGACCGGTCCGCGGCCTGGTGCTGGAGGGTGCGGCGCAGCGCCGCGTCGCCGATCGCGCCGGTGAAGGCGGTGAAGGTGGCCAGCACGGAGGTGGTGAGGACCACCGTGAGCAGCGCGGCGGCGAGCAGCAACCGGTGCGCGCGGACGCGCAGCAGCACGAAACCGGTCACCGGCGAGCCCCCGTCCTGTCGCTGACCGGATGGTCTCAAAGGGGGAGGGCGTGGTGAACGGTGCCGGAGGTTGTCGGAATACGATCGTGACCGACCGTTGAGCGGACGATTCTCCTCCGCTCAGGGCCGTTTTTAGCCGGGGGTGTTGACCATCGACGCGGCGGCGTACGTCAGGTAGTCCCACAACTGCTGTTCGTGCGCGGGTTCAAGGCCCAACTCGTCGACCGCCGCCCGCATATGGCGCAGCCACGCGTCGTGCGCCGCCTTGTTCACCTCGAAGGGCGCGTGCCGCATCCGCAGCCGCGGGTGGCCGCGCTCGTCGCTGTACGTGCGGGGACCGCCCCAGTACTGCATGAGGAAGAGCCGCAGCCGGTCCTCCGCCGGGCCGAGATCCTCCTCGGGGTACATCGCCCGCAGTTCGGGATCGCCCGCCACCCCCTGATAGAAGACGTGCACCAGACGGCGGAAGGTTTCCTCGCCGCCGACCAGCTCGTAGAACGTCTGCTGCTGCACCGTGCCGCGCGGGATCTCATTCACACCCCCATGGTCGCAGAAGGACCGGCCGAGTACCGGAGTCGTAGGACCGGGCCCGCGGGCGCACGATGGAGGCATGGCCGACACAGACGCGGAAGCGGGCACGGAGGGTACGGACACGGGTGCGGACGGTACGACCTCGGATACGGATACGGATACGGATACAGCTACGGTCGCGGATACGGGTACGGGCGCGGCCGGGCGGTACCGGGCCGCGGCCTCCGCGCTGCGCACCCGCATGGTCCGCCGCATCGTCGCGGGCGGCGGCCTCACCGACCCGGCCTGGCGGGCCGCCTTCGCCGAGGTGCCGCGCCACCTGTTCGTACCCGACTACCAGCGCTCGGCGCACGGCGGCGGGCAGGACCGGCTCACCGCCGCCGACCCCGACCCGCGCCACCGGCTGCGCTGGCTCGCGGGCAGCTACGCCGACCGGCCGATCGCCACCGACGTGGTGGACGGCGAACTGCTCTCCTCCAGCAGCCAGCCCTCGCTGATGGCCCTGATGTGCGAAGCGCTCGACGTGGCGGACGGCCACCGCGTCCTGGAGATCGGCGCCGGAACCGGCTACAACGCGGCGCTGCTGGCCCACCGGCTCGGCCCCGACGCCGTCACCACCATCGACCTGGACGAGCGGATCACCGCCGCCGCCCGCGCGCACCTGGCCGCGTACGGCACACCCGCCGCCCGCTCCATCACCGTCGTCACCGGCGACGGCGCGCTCGGCCACCCGGCCGGCGCCCCGTACGACCGGGTGATCGCGACCTGCGAACTGCCCGCGATCCCGGCGGCCTGGCTCGCCCAGTGCCGGCCGGGCGCCCGGATCCTCGCGCCCCTCGGGACCGGGCTGATCGCGCTCACCGTACGGAGCGCCACCGAGGCCGAAGGGCACTTCCTGGCCACCCCGGCCTTCTTCGTCCCGCTGCGCGGCCCCTCCACGACGGCCCCTGCGCCCGCCGCCGACGACGCGGCGCAGGCGGTACGGGCCACCCGCACACCGCCGCGGATCATCGGCAACGACCTCTTCCGCTTCCTGCTCACCCTCGTCGCGGGCCCGCTGGACCTCACCTGGTCGCCCGGGACCGGCACCGCCCGGCTGCTGGCCGCCGACGGCTCCACCGCCCGCGTCACCGCCGACGGCACGACCCGCGTCAGCGGCCCCCGCGACCTGTGGGCGCTCGCCGAGTCCGCGCACACCGTCTTCCGCGACCTCGGCCACCCGGCCAGGTCCCGCTTCGGCCTCACCGTCGACGGCCCCCGCCAGTGGACCTGGCTGGACGACCCGGCGGGCCCGTACCGCTGGCCGCTGTGAGCCGCGGCGGCCGGAAAAGCCCCTGCCCGCTGTGAGCCGCGGCGGCCGGAGAAGCCCCCGGCCGCTGTGAGCCGCGGCGGCCGAGAAGCCCTCAGCCGGACAGCGGCTCCCAGACCGCCGCGTCGTGCGCGAACAGAATCCGCCGCGGGTCGTACGCCAGCAGCCGCTCCACCCACGGGTCGGGCTCGGGCAGCGGCGCTCCCGCACCGTCGGCGGCGGCCAGGACCGCGCCCTGCGCGGCGGCGAAGTCGGACGCCGAGGTGTGCGTCTGACCGGCCAGGATCACCGTCCCGTCCGGCCTGCGGATCACCAGCGACTGGTGACCGACGGTGTGACCAGGCGTCGGCACAATCCACAGCCCCGGACGGATCTCCGCCTCACCGGTCAGCTCCTCGTAGCGGGCGCCGGGGAAGCCGACCAGATGCTCGGGCGTGTGGCCGCCGCCGCGCGCCACCGCCAGCTCGGCGTCCTGCACCAGCACCGGAGTGCCGGGGAAGAGCGGATTGCCGCCGATGTGGTCGAAGTGCAGATGGCAGTTGACCACCAGCGCGATGTCCGCGGTCGTCACCCCCGCCGCGGCGAGCGCGTCGGGCAGCGGACGGCGGTACGGGCGGTAGTGCGCGTCCGTCTCGGGGTCCGCGGTGCCGATCCCGGTGTCGAAGAGCAGGAGTTCGCCGTCGTGCTCGACCAGATAGCCGAGCGCGGGCTCCACCCGCGGCTTCCCGTCGGCGGTCTCGGAGCCCGGCCGGACGAACCGGCCCAGGTCGAGGCGGCGCAGGGCCGCTCCCGTACCGGACACCCGCGTCACGCCCGGCGGAGGGTGATCGTCGTCCACGCCCCCACGTGGACCCGGTCGCCCTCGAAGAGCGGGATCGGGGTGTACGGGCGGATCGCGTCCTCGCCCAGGTTGACCGTGGTGCCGTTGGTGGAGTCCTGGTCGACCACCGCCCAGGAGCCGTCCGGCTGCTGGACCAGCACGGCGTGCTGGTGGGAGACGCCCGGGTCCCCGGGGGGGCGGGACAGGTCGATGTCGGGGGCCTCACCGGTGCTCTGGCGGCGCCGTCCGATGGCGATCTGGTTGCCGATCAGGGGCAGTTGGATCTCCGGCGAGAACGCGGGGAAGTACAGGCCCTCCGCGTCCGGGCCGCTGCGGGCCATCATCGCGGTGAAGTACTCCCGGTCCGCGCCGATCACCGCGACCCACGCCGTACCGGCGGACGCCGCGGGCGGCTCGTGGCCGGACCCGGGGGAGACCGAGGGCCCGGACTGCTCACCGGACAGATACGGGTTCTGGAACGGAGGCGCCGCCGGCGAGGACGGCGCGTGCTCGGGGCCGCCGCCCTCGATCGGGCGGCGCGTGGCGGACGCGGGCGGAGCCGCCGACGCCTCGGTGGGCGTCGGCCGCGCGGCGGGCGGCTGCTCGGCGGAGACCTCCGGCTCCGCCACCGGAGCCGGACCCGTCCCCACCGCCTTCACCTGCGAGGACGGCGGGTCCAGCAGGAAGTCCCCGGAACCCGACGTCACCGACTGCGACGGCAGCGGCTCCGCCGGCCGGTTCACCTGCGAGGGGCGGGACCGCTGCGAGCCGTAGTCCGGATACGGCGGGAAACCGGACGCCGTCGGCGGCGGAACGGGCGGGGCGGGCGGCGCGACGAATGTGGTGGAGGTGTGCGTCTGGAAGTTGAAACGGCACTCCTCGCAGAACAGCGCCATCCCCTCCCGCGGCGTCCCGCACTGCGGGCACACCTCCGGCGCCGCCGGCCCGTCCGGCTCGTAGCCGCGCGACGACGCCCCCGGCGAGGTCGACACCGGCGAACTGGACGCCGACGCGGACGCGGACGCCGACGAGGACGGCGGCCGGGTCCCGTACGAGGACGACGGCACGGCGATCCGCATCCCGCAGACCTCGCACCAGTCGTCGGTCCCGGACTGATGGCCGTTCGGACAAGTCGGCATGGTGCTGGCTCCCCCTCCGCCCGCCGGGGGCGGGGTCACAATCCGTGCGAGCTGCTGACGGTTACGTCCTCACACGTTACGTCGTCACATGTCGCGACCGCACGGGTCACTTCTTCACACGCACGGTCTTCGTCGACCGGGTCTCCAGGGTCATCTCGTCCGCGTCGGCGACCCTGGCCTTCAGCCGCACCGTACCGCTCGCCGCGTCGACCACGTCCACGACCTTCGACAGCAGCTTCGCGGTGTCCTCGTTGCCCGACGCGCTCGCGAGCTGCACCGCGCGGCCCAGCTTCGCCGTCGCGCCGTCCATGTCACCGGACTTGCGGGCCTCCAGACCCTGCTGGATGACCTGCGCCAGCTCCGCCTGCCCGGTGTAGTGGGCGACCTGCGGGTTGATCCGGGTGGAGGCGGCCATGTCGTCCGTCCACACCGCGCGGACCAGGCCCTGCGACAGCACCTCGACGGTGCCGTCCGGCTGCGGCAGCACCAGCGACAGCCGCGCCGCCAGCATCTCCTGGCCGACTCCGGCCACCGGCACCCGCACGCACACGTGGTAGTCGCGGGACTCGTCGCCCCACGACCCGGTCGGGTAGTCGCCCGCGCGCGGACCGGCCTCGGTGCGCCGCGCGCTCAGGTCCTCCACGGTCGGCGCGACCTGCTTCACGAACGCGATCTCGGAGCCCTGCGGGGTCCACAGCCGCAGGCTGACGTCCGCGACCTCCTTGCCCATCGCGTTCTCCATCATCGCCTGGAAGTCCGCGGCGAGTCCGGCCGGATCGGCGACGATGTCGACCGAGCCGAGCATCGCCGAGGCGATCCCGGTCAGCTCTTTGACCTCCCAGTCGGTGCCGACACCGCGCGCGTCACAGGTGAAACGGCCCGTGCACGCGTCGAGGGTGGCCTGAAGGTCCTCCGGCTTCTCGTGCTCGTTGCGGCCGTCGGTGAGCAGGATGCCGTGCCGTATGGCCACGTCGGTGCTGGCCAGCAGCCGGTCGGCCAGCCGCAGCCAGGTGCCGATCGCGGTGCCGCCGCCCGCCGTCAGCTTGCGCAGCGCCTGCTTGGCCTGCGCACGGGTGGTCGGATCGGCCACCGCCAGCGTGCCGTTGGCCGGGTAGACCTCGCGCGCCTGGTGGGTGCCGCCGACCACCGCGAAGGCGACGCCGTCGCGGATGGTGTCGATCGCGACGGCCGTGGCGTCACGGGCGTTGCGCATCTTCGTCGGCGGATACTCCATCGAGCCCGAGCAGTCGACCATGATCACCACGCCCGCGCTGGGCGCCGCGCCCCCGGCGGCGGACGCCGGACCCGGCAGCGGCTGCCCGCCCGAGGTGCCGCCGCCGGTCGACGTCACGGTGACGATGGCGTTGACCTCGCGGCCGCCCTCGGGAAGGAACTCGTTCTGATAGATGTCGACCGAGAACTGCGGCACGTTCGACTTCGAGAATTTGGCCATCGGTACTGCGCTCCTTAAAGCCCGTTCACAGCCCCGCCCAGGCCCTCCGTGACCTGGGCGGGTGGGAATCCTGCCCGCGACACGGCGGCCGGGAACGGCAGCACCGCGACCGTTACGTTGTCGTGGCCGCCGCCGTCCAGCGCCACCCCGACCAGCGTCCGCGCGCTGTGCAGCGGGCGGGTCCTGGCGTCCGGCGGTACGACCTCGGCCATCTCGGCGGCCGACTCCGCGTAGTTCCACAGCCCGTCGGTGCACACCACGATGACACCGGGGCTCTCCGGCTGGAAGGCCGCCACATGCGGGTCGACCTCGACGGCGTCCGCGCCGAGCCAGCCGGTGATCGCGTGCGCCCGGTCGTCCGCGTACGCCTCCGCCTCGGTCATCAGACCGGCGGAGACCATCCTGGCCGCCCACGAGTCGTCCTCGGTGAGCCGGGCCGACGGGCGGTCGCGGTCGTCGGGGATCCAGTACGCGCGGCTGTCGCCGATCCAGCCGACGGTGAAGACCGGGCCGGTGACGACGGCGCTGACGCAGGTGCAGGCCGGTGCGTTGTGGTGCGGGACGCCGTCCTGGGTCTCCTCCTCGGCGAGCGCGCTCACCGCGTCGAAGGCCGCCATCAGCGCGCCGCGCATGGCCTCCTCGGCGGGGGCGCCGCGCTCCAGCGAGGCCAGCAGCGACTCGTTGCCCGCCACCGACGCGGCGGCCGACGCGTCGTCCGGGCGGTACGCGGTGGACACGCCGTCGCAGACCACCGCGGCGACCGCCGGGGTGCCGTCCGGCAGCGAGGTCGTGGACAGGGCGAAGGCGTCCTCGTTGCGGTGGTGCCGCAGCCCGCGGTCGCTCACCGCGGCCACGCCCTCCAACTCCTGCTCCTGGTGGTCCCGTTTGCGCGGCTGGGCATGCCCGCAGTGCTCGCAGTACCCGTCCGCGTCGACCCCGCCGAGGCCGCACGCCACGCACACCGTGCCGTTCTCCTCCGCCGGTTCCTCCTCGCGCGGATCCGACACCTTCGCACCGGCCAGCGGCACCCCGAGCGCGAGCGTGTCGCCGCCGCCGCCCGGCTGCGCCGCGGCCTGCGGGGGAGCGAGCAGGAACGCGTCGGTCGCGGGGCCTTCGCCTTCGGCTCCACCGCCGGGTTGCCCGGTGCCGCCGTGCCCGCCGCCGAGCTGACCCTCCTGGCCGCCGCCTGCGGCCTGCGGGCGCGCGCCGCCGTGCGGGTCGCCGCCCGCGCCCGCCGCTCCGGCAGCCGAAGGCGCGCCGCCTGCCGATCGGGTACCCGCCGTTCCGGCGGCCGGAGGCGCGGCGCCTGCCGATCGGTCACTCGCCGCTCCGGCGGCCGAAGGCGCGGCGCCCGCCGTAGCGCCAGCGGCGCCGGGCCCTTCACCGGGGGTCCCGGCAGCGGCGGCCGTGGAGCCGAGGCGGTCGCCGTCCGTGCCCGCGAGGCCGGCGGACGAGGGCGCGGCTCCCGCCGGACCGCCCGCGGCGCCGGGCGCTTCCGCGCCGGAAGGCGAGGCGGCGGACCCCGCCGTTGACGGGTCCGCGCCGGAGGCGCTGAGGCTGAGGTCCGCGCCGCAGTGTTCGCAGAAGCGGTCCTCCGCGTCCAGCGGCTCCGCACAGGAGGGGCACAGCGTCGTCGTGGAAGGCGGCGACTCGGGCATTGGCGGCATCTCGTTTACACCCACGTCCGGGGGCGGAAGCGGTTGGCGCGTTCCACCAGTTCGATCCTCGTACTGCCCTGCTGGGCGAGCCTGGCCAGCACCCGGTACGAGCGCTCCAGGCCGAACCGCAGGTCCCGCTCGTTCAGGGCGGAGCCCAGAACGGCCTTGTGCGGTCCGGCTGTTGACGGTACGCCCGGAGCGCCCGCCGGGAGGTCCCCGACACGGCCCGCCAGCACCCAGTCCAGTGCGCTGCCCAGCACCTCGGTGGCGAGCTGCTCGCGCCGGTCGGAGTCCAGGCCCTGCCGTTGCAGCTCCTCGACCTGGAGCCCGGCCGCCTGGAGGTCGGCCAGCAGCGGCTCCTGCGGCGATCTGTCCCGCAGCCTGGCCCTGATCGCCGCCACCCGCGCGGCGGTGAAGTGGATCGACGACTCGGGTACCGACTCCAGGACGCGTACCGCGCCCTGCCGGTCGCCGGAGGCCAGCAGCACCCGGCCGAGACCGAAGGCCGCGCTCACATAGCTCTGGTCGGTCGTCCACACCAGCCGGTAGTACTCGGCCGCGTTGTCCAACTGCCCCAGCACCTCGGCGCAGATGCCCAGCGCCAGCTTCGGCGCGGGCTCACCGGGGAACGCGTCGTAGACCGCGTCGAAGCTCAGCGCCGCCGTCTCGTGGTCGCCCGTGCACAGCGCCGCCAGGCCGCGGTGCCACACCACCCGCCAGTCGATGGCGTCGTCCTCGGCGTCGGCGAGCGTCGCCATCACCTGCTGGGCGCCGTCGAGGTCGGCCATCTCCAGCCGCGCCCGCAGCTCCCGCAGCCGCTTCTCCACCGAGTCCTGCGGCGCGGAGTGCAGCGCCGCCACCAGCTCGGCCGGGGCCGCGGCCGAAAGCCCGGCCAGGAAGCCCGCGTTGGGGTCGGCGGGGTCGACATGCGGTACGGGCAGCGCCAGTACGGCCGCGCCCGCGTTCAGCCGCGACACGGTGGGGCTGGTGGCGGGCGGCGGGCCCCAGTTGGGCAGCGGGGCGCCGATCACGGTCGGGCTGTACGCGCCGGGGCCGGGCACCGCGGGCAGCCCCGCGGGCTGGGCCGGGATGCTTCCGGCGGGCAGCGCGGGCGCCGACCCGTTGCCGCCGACCCGGTCGCGGCGCCGCGACGCCTTCTCCAGCGCGCGGTCGGCGCCGAGCGTCGAGGTGTCACCGGTCACCGGCCGTACCAACTCGGTGTCCACCACGCGCAGTTCGGGGCCGAAGAGGGTGGACAGCGCGGGCCGCGGGCGGCCGGTCTCCAGGGCGACGACCTCGCGCAGCACGCCCAGGAGCTGGTCGGACATCTCCTCGGCGGAGGAGAACCGCTTGTCCGGGTCCGGGTCGGTCGCGCGGACCAGCAGCCGGTAGAAGGACTCGTAGCGGGAGAAGACCTCGATGTTGCCCGGGTCGGGCAGGCTGTCCACGAAGACGTTCGTGTAGCCCTGGAAGTCGAAGGTCAGCACCGCGAGCGTCCGCGCCACCGTGTACAGGTCGGAGGCGACCGAGGGGCCGACCTCGGCGACCTCGGGCGCCTGGTAGCCGACCGTGCCGTATATCGCCGACTCGGTGTCGTCCATCCGCCGCACGGCGCCCATGTCGATGAGTTCGAGGCGGTCCTCGGTCTGGATGGCGTTGTCGACCTTGAAGTCGCAGTAGAGCAGATTGCGGCTGTGCAGGTGCCCCAGCGCGTCCAGCGCCTCGATGGCGTACGCGATGGCCTGCGCGACCGGCAGCGGCTCGCGCCTGCCGTCCGGCGTACGCCGCTCGTTGGCGATCTCCTTCATCGACTTGCCGCCGACGTACGCCATCACGATGTACCCGTCGAGGGTGCCGGTGCGCTGGTCGAGGTGCTCGACGAAGTTGTAGATCCGGACGATGTTGGGGTGCTCGATCTCGGCGAGGAAGCGCCGCTCGGAGACGGCCGCGGCCAGCGCGTCCTCGTCCCCGGTGTCGAGCAGGCCCTTGAGCACCACCCAGCGGTCGGACACCGCCCGGTCCACCGCCAGGTAGATCCAGCCGAGCCCGCCGTGCGCCAGGCAGCCCACCACGTCGTACTGGCCGTGCACGATGTCGCCGGGCCGCAGCTTGGGCGAGAACGAGTACGGGTGGCCGCACTTGCTGCAGTAGCCCTCGGTACGGCCGGGGCGGTCGCCGCGGCTGCGGCCGACGGGCGCGCCGCAGTCGCCCTTGCTGCAAAAGCGCTTGCGCTCGGGCACCTCGGGGTTCTCCAGCACCGCGGCGGCCGGGTCCGGCCGCGGCACCGTCGGCACCGACACCAGGCCCGCGCCGAGCTTGCCGCGGGTGGAGCCGCTGCTGGAACTGCGGCTGCTGCGCACCGACACCGAACGGCCGGTGGCGGTGCCGCTCAGCGACCGCGACAGCCGCCCGGAGACCGAACGGCGCGAGGCGCGGGAGGACGACTTGGAGGACCGCGAGGAGGAGTGCGACGAGGTCTGCGAGGACACCGAACGGCCGGAGCGGCCCGAGTCCGCGCCGCGCGCGCCGGGCACCGAGCCCGCCGCGCCCACCGGGCCCGCGCCGCCCTGCGCGGCCACCGGCAGCGGTGCGAGGCCGCAGGTGTCGCAGTACAGCTCGCCGCCTCCCATGTCCTCCAAGGTCCCGCCGCAACCGGGCCGTTGGCACTTGCTCACGGTGTTCCCCCTCAGCCTTTCCCCTGTCGCGCGTACGCCACGCGCGCCCTGTACGCAACGGTCCCGTCCGACGACGACATTCCGGCGGTCCCGGTCATACCGGCCCCCTGCTGTCCTGCGGCCCCGACGTCCGCGGCACGGTGACCTCCGCGACCGCCTGCTGATACCGCTGCACGGTGCGCTCGGCCGCGGCCAGGTCGCACGGCGCGCTCCACAGCAGACGGCGCGCCTGGTCGTACCGCTCGATCAGCAGCGGGTCCTCGGCCATCCCCAGCCGCGCCACCTTCGCGCGGTACGCGTCCAGTCTGCCGCGCAGCTCCGCCCTGACCGCCAGCGGCGCGGTCACCGCCGTCAGCGAGTCACGGGCCCGCAGCAGCTCCTCGTCCGCGCGCTCCTCCAGGCCGTCCAGCAGCGGGGACAGCCGGTGCCACTGCGAGCCGCGCCAGAACGCCTCGGCGGACGCGAGCTGTTCGTGCAGCGCCGCCGCCGGGCCGCTGACCGCGGGCACGTCGGACGCCAGGATCTTCGACAGCACCTCGACCCGGGCGCTGCGCGCCTCGGTCAGCGTGCGGTCGGCGCGCGACAGCACGTCACGCAGCCGCAGCAGCCGGTGCTCGGCGTCGTCCCGTACGTGCAGCACCGCCTCCACCTCGCGGCGGATCTGCTCCAGTTGGCGGCCCGCCTGCTCGTACCGCTCGGTGTCGGGGCGGCCGGGCGAGGGCGCGGCCCGCCAGAAGGCGAGCGGGTCGGAGACGGTACGGGCGCGCAGCACGCCCAAGTCGTCGATCAGACCGGCCAGTTCGTCGCCCGCCGGGTGCGTGCCCGGCCGTACGCCCACCGAGTCCGCCAGCGACTGGACCCGCCGGGTCTCTGCGGCCAGCAGGTCGATCCTGGCGGGCAGCGCCGACCACACGGAGTCGGCGGCGGCCACCGTCTCCATGGCCTGGTCGTACCAGCCGTTCATCCGCGCGAGCAACTGCTCCAGGCTGAACTTCTCGGTCAGTTTCGCCGGGCCGGTCAGCGACCTGGCGGCGTCCGGGGTGGCGGCCCCGGTGACGGTCACGCCCTCGCCGCGCAGCAGCTCGGTCAGCCGGACCAGTTCGGTCTGCGTCGGCCAGCGGCGCTTGGCCCGCAGCTCACGCGCGCTGTCCAACGCCTCGGTGTACGCCTCGAAATGCGCCCACAGCAGGGTGATCGCCGCGTCGGTCTCCGCCCAGCGCTCCTTGGTGACCCCGGTCAGCTCGGCGCCCTCCAGCAGACGGCGGCCCGAGTGGTCCTGGAGGGCGAGCAGCGAGGACTCGATCGCCTCGTGCTCGGTGCCGAGCCGCTCCAGGGCACGGTCGACCTCTTCCCGTCCCATGACCGGTCCGGTGGGTCCAGCGACCGCCATCACACCCTCTTTCCGCTGTCCGTGTGCGCTGTTGGTGCCCCCGACTGCGTCGCGCCGTTACTTGTAGTGGGCCTCCGGCGGGCCGGTGATCCCGGACAGGTGCTGGCCGAGCCAGCGGTGGTACTGCCGCATCCACTCGCTGTCGGCGCCGCCGCTGTACGTCGCCAGCACCTGGTTGACCTGCCGGATCAGGTCGGTGTCCGCCAGGTTCATCGCCACACCGTACGGCTCGGTGGTGACCGGTTTGCCGACCAGCCGCATCGACGGGTCCTGCGCGGCCTGGCCGGCCGCGAGCGCGTTGTCGGTGAACACCGCGTCCGCGAGGCCGAGTTGCACCCGCACCAGACAGTCGAGCTGGTTCGGCACCAGCATGATCTTCGCGCCGTGCGGGTCCGCCTGGAGCTTGGTCGCACCGGTCGAACCGGACGCGGTGCAGACCTTCTTGCCGCTCAGCGAGTCGTCGAAGCCGGTGACGGGGGAGCCCTCGGGCGCCAGAAGCTGCTGGCCCGCCATGAAGTAGGCGCTGGAGAAGGCGATCTGCTTGTCCTTCTCGGTCAGCCGGGAACACGTGATGCTCATCGTGCGCACCACCATGTCGACCTTGTGGGTCAGGATCATCGGGACGCGCTGGTCGGTCGGTATCGTCAGGTACTGCACCTGCGCGTTCTCGCCGAGGATGCTCTTCGCGATGGCCTTGACGATGGCGATGTCGAAGCCGGTGATCTCACCGGAGACCGGGTCGCGGTAACCCCACAGATAGCTGTTCTGGTCGACACCGACGATCAGCCGCTTGTTCCGCCTGATCCGCTCCACCGCCGCGCCGTCCCGCGTCCCGCCGTCGGGGTCGAGGCTCGTGACCGCGCCGGTGGCCGGGTCCAGGGCCGTCGCGGAGTTCTCGCACGCGTCGTCGGCCGCGTACTGCGCGTGCGTCACCGGCGCCCGCGGGGCGGTCCTGCCCGCGTCGGCGGCGGGAGCGGTGTCCGACGGCAGCAGCAGCGCGGCGCTCAGCGCCAGCGCGCACGCCGAGGCCATCCCCGCGACTCCGCCCCAGCCGCGCAGCCTGGCCCTGGCCCGCCTGCCGCGTCCTGGCCGTATCGCTTCCACAGTCCGCCTCACCCCGGGTTCGTTCCGCACGCTCATCACCGGTACTCCGACAGGCGGCGCCCGATGCCGAACACCGCGCCCGCCGCCGCCAGCACCGCGAGCACCGCCGCGCCGTACGGCAGCAGCGACAGCGCGCCGTGGCCGTTCCTCGCGGCCTGCTGGAACTCGTGCTGCTCCTGCGCGACGGCCTTCTCCAGACTGGAGTCGACCACGTCGAAGCACTGCCCGGTGGTCTCCGTGACCGTCTTGCCCTTGCTGTCCTTGCCGCCGATCACCTCGGCGACCGCTGTGGCGTAGTCACCGTTGTTGTCGCTCGCCCTGGCCACATCGTGCCTGCCGCGCCACGCCTGCACACCCTTGATCGCGGAATCGACCGGGGTGCGGCCCGCCGTGTTGTCGGCCAGCTTCAGCGCCTTCGCCAGCTCACCGCCCACGCCCTTGGGGTCCTTGCCCGCCAGCGTCTCCATGCCGCTCTGGAACGTCGCGTCGTACGCGCTGCCGGAACCGCGGGCCACCAGCGTCAGATTCTCGTCGCCGCGGGCCTGGAGCACCGCGATCCGCGCGCTGTTGAGCACCTTCATCGACTCCGCGCCGTGCGCGTCGGAGTTGTCGAGCTGCGTACGCGCCACCGTGTGTCCCACCACCAGCCACAGCAGGACCACCGCGCAGGCGGCGGACGCGGCGAGCATGCCGTGGTTGAACACCCGGTTGGTGCGCCGGTAGTGGCGGCGCTGCGCCCACACCAGGCCGCCGAGCGCCACGATGCCCAGCGCCCAGGAGGCGTAGGGCAGCGCCTTGGCGCCGGAGTAGTCGTCGTCCAGCCGCGCCGACTCCGCCTCGTACAGCTTCTTGGAGGCGTCGAGCAGCCCGCCGGGCTTGCGCATCTGCTCGTTGGCGAACCGCAGGTAGGCGCCGCCCAGCGGCAGGCCCTGCCGGTTGTTGGCCTGGGCGGTGGCCACCAGCTTGGTGTACCGCGGGAGCTGCTGGTTGAGCGAGGAGATCTGCGCGCTCGCCTCCGCGGACCCTTGCGTGTTCGCGGCGGCGTGCGTGATCAGCTCGGCCGCGGTGTCGATGTCCTTGTCGTAGCGGTCGGTGACCGAGCGCGGCTCCTGGCCGCCGACGAGGAAGCCGCCCGCCACCGTCGCGTCGGCGTCGGCGAGGCTGCGGTAGATCTCCGCCGCGTCCGCGCTCAGGGGCCCGCTGTGGTGGAGCACGCTGCCCGCGGCCGTCGTACGGTCGCTGACCTGCCAGGCCGTGACGGCGCCGAACGCCACGACCAGCAGGGCCAGTACGGCGCCGATGATCCGCAGCCGGCCCGGCTCCGTGGTGGCGGCGGCCTTGAGCTGATCCGTACGTTCCACCCAGGCCCGGCGGCGCTGCGCCGGTACCCCCGCCCGGTTCAGCCCGTTCGAACCCCCGCCCATCGTCGGCGTCTGCGTCACTCACCCTCCCCCGGGACCGACCACCGCGTCCGCGGAAGTCACGCTCTCAGCCAGCAGTATGGCCGCAGCCACCTGCATCCACCTAGCCAACCGGTGGATCTTGCCGCACGACCGCCTTGCCTGCTCCCCTAACCCCCCACACGCGTCAACGCCCTGTTCGGTTCCCGGGTGACCGGGAACCGAACAGGGCGGTGTGAGGCGTTACGCGTAGTGGGCCCGCAGTGCCGCGTGGGACCGCGGCGGGGCCGCCAGGTGGTCCAGACCCAGCAGGGCCGCGCCGAGGACGGGCGGCGCCGTCACGACGTGCGGCCGGGCCTTGGGGGCGCGGGCGGTGAGCCGTTCGGTCAGGGCGTCCATGAGATACGGATTCCTGGCCGCCATGACCCCGCCGCCCAGCACCACGTCGGCCTCCTCGTCCAGCAGGTCGAGTCTGGCCAGCGCCACCGTGGCCAGGGCCACGATCTCGTCGGCCTGCTGGTCGAGTATCGAGCGGGCGACCGCGTCCCCCGCGTCGGAGGTCGCGAACAGCACGGGCGTCAGCTCGTACTTGCGGGCCGCCGGAATCGTTTCCAGGTGCAGCGCCTCGATCAGCGCGTACATCGTGGGCAGTCCGAAGTGCGCGGGCAGTGTGGCCGCCAGCGCCGTCGGTCCGCCCCGGCCGTCCTCGGCGCGGGCGGCGTGGAACAGGGCCTCCTCGGCGAGACCCGAACCGCCGCCCCAGTCCCCGGAGATCTTGCCGATCGCCGGGAAACGGGCCGTCCTGCCGTCCGGCAGCATGCCCACGCAGTTGATGCCCGCGCCGCACACCACCGCCACCCCGCGGGGCGCGTCCACGCCCGCCCGCAGGATCGCGAAGGTGTCGTTGGCGACGCGCGTCGACCTCGCCCAGCCGCGCCCGTGCACCGCCGCTTCGAGCTGCTGCTCCTCGACCGGCAGGTCCGCGTTGGCCAGACAGGCCGAGGTGTGCTCCACCAGAGGCGTCCCCGTATCGGCGCTGTCGGAACCGTCCGCGGCACGCCGCAGGCCCGCGTCGGCCGCCGCGCGCTCCACGATGCGCGCGAGGGCGTCGACGGCTGCCCCGACGCCGACGACCGGCGGCTGGAAGCCGCCGCCGCGGGCGGCGCCGAGCACCGTTCCGTCGGCGGCGACCAGCGCCACGTCGGTCTTGCTGTTGCCCGCGTCGATGGCGAGGACGCCACCGGGGACGAGCGGTTCCCGGCTCACGCCCACGCCAAGTGCTCCCGGTTGTGCGCGACGAGACTGTCGGTGAGCGCCTCGGCGTACTCGTACTGGCCGATCAGCGGGTGCGACAGCAGCGCCTTGAACACCCGGTCCCGGCCGCCGCGCAGCGCGGCCTCGAGCGCCAGGTCCTCGTACGCCGTGACATTGGCGATCAGGCCCGCGTACAGCGGGTCGAGCGGCGCGACCGGCAGCGGCTTCGTGCCGTTCCCGTCGACCACCGCGGGCACCTCGATGACGGCGTCGTCGGCGAGGAACGGCAGCGTGCCGTTGTTGTACGTGTTCACCACCTGGACGTCGCCGGTGTTGCGCAGCAGCGAGGACGCCAGCGCCACCGCGGCCTCCGAGTAGAAGGCGCCGCCGCGCTTGGCCAGCAGCTCCGGCTTCTCGTCCAGCGCCGGGTCGCCGTACATCTCCAGCAACTGCTTCTCCATCGCGGCCACTTGGGAGGCCCGCGACGGCGCGGTCCGCAGTTCGCGCACCACTTCGTCGTGCGCGTAGTAGTAGCGCAGGTAGTACGAGGGGACGACGCCGAGCCGGTCCACGATCTCGCGCGGCAGGTGCAGGTCGGCGGCGATCGTGTCGCCGTGCTCCGCGAGCAGCTTGGGCAGCATGTCCTCGCCCTGCGGCCCGCCCAGGCGCACCCCGCGCTCCCACGTCAGGTGGTTGAGCCCGACGTGGTCCAGGTGCACCTGCTCCGGCGAGACGTCCAGCAGCTTGGCGAATTTGCGCTGGAAGCCGATCGCCACATTGCACAGTCCGACGGCCTTGTGCCCGGCCTGGAGCAGCGCCCGGGTCACGATGCCGACCGGGTTGGTGAAGTCGATGATCCACGCCTGCGGCGCGACCCTGCGCACCCGCTCGGCGATGTCGAGGACCACCGGGACCGTGCGCAGCGCCTTGGCGAGACCGCCCGCGCCGGTGGTCTCCTGGCCGACGCAGCCGCATTCGAGCGGCCACGTCTCGTCCTGGTTGCGCGCGGCCTGCCCGCCGATCCTGAGCTGGAGCAGCACGGCGTCCGCGCCGGCCACCCCCGACTCCAGGTCGGCGGTGGTGGTGATGGTGCCCGGATGGCCCTGCTTGGCGAAGATCCGCCGGGCGAGCCCGCCGACCAACTCCAGGCGGTCCGCGGCCGGGTCGACCAGCACCAGTTCCTCGATCGGCAGAGTGTCGCGCAACCGCGCGAATCCGTCGATGAGTTCGGGGGTGTACGTGGACCCGCCGCCCACGACTGCCAGTTTCATCCCTTGACTCCCGTCAGGGTCACGCCTTCGATGAAGGCCTTTTGCGCGAAGAAGAAGACCACGATCACCGGGGCCATCACGAGAACGGTGGCCGCCATGGTCAGATTCCAGTTGGTGTGGTGTGCGCCCTTGAAGGACTCCAGTCCGTAGCTGAGCGTCCAGGCCCCGGGGTTGGAGCTGGCGTAGATCTGCGGCCCGAAGTAGTCGTTCCAGCAGTAGAAGAACTGGAAGAGCGCCACCGCGGCCAGGGCCGGCCTGATCATCGGGACGATGACGGTGAGCAGCGTGCGCAGCTCACCGCAGCCGTCGACCTTGGCGGCCTCGGTGTACTCCTTGGGGATCGTCAGCAGGAACTGCCGCAGCAGGAAGATGGTGAACGCGTCACCGAAGGCCATCGGGATGATCAGCGGCCACAGGCTGCCGTCCATCCCCAACTGCTTGGTCCAGAACAGGTACATCGGGATGATGACCACCTGCGGCGGCAGCATCATCGTCGAGATCACCAGGACCATGACCAGATTACGGCCGCGGAAGCGGAACTTGGCGAGCGCGTACGCCACCGGCAGGGACGACACCACGGTCAGCACGGTGCCGCCGACCGCGTACACCAGCGTGTTGCGCCACCAGGTCAGGAAGCCCGGGGTGTCCCACACTGTGCGGAAGTTGGACCACTGCCAGTGGTCGGGCCACAGGTCGCGGGTGAGCGCCTGGTTGTCGCTCATCACCGCGGTGAGGAAGACGAAGACGAAGGGCAGCACGAAGAAGGCCGCCGCCGCGATGCCGAGCGAGTGCACGGCGATCCAGTGCAGGGTCTCCTTGCGGCGCGCCTTGCGCCGGGCGCGGAGGTCGGGGCCGCGGCCCGCGGCGGGGTCGCGGACGGCGCCGCCGGGCGCGATGGTCGCTTGGGTCATGATCAGTCCTCCGCCGACAGGAAGCCGTTGCGGCGGCGCAGCAGCAGCGCCGTGAACGCCATCGAGAGCACGAACAGCACGAGGGCGATGACGCACGCCGAGCCGTAGTCGAAGCGCTGGAAGCCGCGTTCGTAGACCAGTTGCGGCAGGGTGAGGGTCGACTTGTCGGGGTAGCCGGGCTCCACCTGCTGGCCGGAGTTGCCGATCACCCCGCTCGCGACCTTCCCCGCGACCAGCGGCTGTGTGTAGTACTGCATGGTCTGGATGACACCGGTGACCACCGCGAACATCACGATCGGCGAGATGTTCGGCAGCGTTACGAACCGGAAGCGGTGCCAGGGGCCCGCGCCGTCCAGCTCCGCCGCCTCGTACTGCTCCTTGGGCACGTCGAGCAGCGCGGCCATGAAGATCACCATCAGGTCGCCGATGCCCCACACGGCCAGCATGGTCAGCGCGGGCTTGGACCAGTGCGGATCGGTGAACCAGCCCGGGGTGGGCAGACCGAAGTCGCCCAGCAGGTGGTTGACCGGTCCCGTACCGGGGTTGAGCAGGAAGACGAACGCCATCGTCGCGGCGACCGGCGGGGCCAGGTACGGCAGGTAGAACGCCGTACGGAAGAAGCCCGCGCCCGTCTTGATCTTCGTGATGAGCAGGCCGATGCCGAGTCCGAACAGCACCCGCAGCGTCACCATCACGACGACCAGCCACAGCGTGTTGCGCAGCGCGGGCCAGAAGAACGGGTAGTCCGAGAAGACGTACGACCAGTTCTTGCCGCCCACCCAGGTCGGCGCGTTGATGCCGTTGTACTTCATGAACGAGAAGTAGACGGTGGAGACCAGCGGGTACACGAAGAAGACGCTGAACCCGATGATCCAGGGGGACAGGAAGGCCAGGGTGCGCAGCGCCGACTTGCGGCGCTTGGCCTTCAGCAGGGGATGGAGGGCGGCGGTCATCACTTGGCCTGCGCGATGTCCTTGTCGACCTGCGCGTCGACACCCTGGAGACCCTGCTCAAGGTCCTTGGACTTGCCGGACTCGTAGGCGTAGCCGAAGTCCTGGAGCGTGAGCTGGTACGCGCCGCCGTTGATGCTCGGCGGGGTGGTGGTGCTGTTCGGGTTCTGCGCGATGTCGATGAAGGTCTTGAAGCCGGGGTCGGCGTCGAGCTTCGGCGACTTCAGCGCGGCCAGCGTGGAGGGCACGTTGTGGATCGCGTTGGCGAAGGAGACGACCGCGTCGGTGTCGGTGGTCATGAACTTCACCAGCTCCCAGGCCGCGTTCTTCTTCGTGCTGGTGTTGGCGATGCCGATGATCGTGCCGGACAGGTAGCCCTTGCCGTACGTGCTCGCCTGGTCGTCGGGGACCGGGAAGGGCGCCACGCCGAGGTCGTTCATCCCGGCGTCCTTGGCCATGCCCAGCCGCCACTCGCCGTCCATGCCCATCGCGACCTGGCCGGTCAGCAGCGGGTTCTTCGCGCCGAATTCGTCACCGAAGGTGTTGCGGTACTTCTCCAGCTTGCCGAAGCCGCCCAGCGACTTGACCATGTCCTGCTGCCAGCCGAACATCTTCGCGAACCCGGGGTCCTTGGCCACCTGGGACTTGCCGCTCGCGTCGAAGTACTTCACACCCCACTGCGCGGCCAGGTGCGTGGTGGTGGACTCGTAGCCGTGGAAGTTCGGCATGAAGCCGAGCTGGCTGTACGAGTCGCCCTTGGACTTCGTCAGCTTGATCGCGTCGGCCTTGAACTCGCTCATGGTCTTGGGCGGCGCGCTGATCCCGGCGGCGGCGAACGCCTTCTTGTTGTAGTACAGCCCGTACGCGTCACCGAGCAGCGGCAGCGTGCAGCGGGTCCCGTTGAACTGGGTGTACTCCAGCATCGGCTTGGGGAACGTGGCGGCCGGGTCGATCTTCGACTTCGTCAGGAACGGGCCGAGGTCGGCCATCGAGCCGGAGGAGCAGAACTGGCCGACGTTGTCGGTGGTGAAGGAGGAGACGACGTCGGGGGCCTTCGAACCGCCCGCGCGCAGCGCCTGGTTGATCTTGTCGTCGGTGATGTTGCCCTGCACCTTGACGTGGATGTTGGGGTGGGCCTTCTCGAACCGGGCGACGTTGTCGTTGATGGCCTTCAGCTCGTTGGGCGCGGTCCAGCCGTGCCAGAACGTGATGGAGACGTCCTTGCTGGCGTCGTCGTCGGCCGAGCCGGAACTCTGGCCGGTACATGCGCTCGCGAGCAGCGATATCGCGGCGGTGGCCGCTACGGCGGCGGCTGCCTTCGTCAGACGGGACACTGCGCTTCCTCCGGGGGATCTTCGGGCCTTGCGGGCCTTTCAAGTACTGCTTTCAAGGACTGGTCGAGGGTGTGCTGAGGGCCTGTTGAGGGCGTGTTGAGGGTGTGCGGGACCACCGGAGCGGCGGGGTGTGCCGGTCCGCTGGATCTGCGGGGTACGCGGGTTCTGGGCTCTGGTGGTTCTGGCTGTGGCGGGTTCTGGCTGTGGCGGTTCTGGCTCTGGCTCGGGCGGTTCGGGGTGGCGGGGTCCGTTATCGGGGCGAGGTCAGCGCGAGGTGTCGAACACCTCGTCGCGGGTGGTGGCGAGCGCGCTCTCCAGCGCCCCGCTCAGTACGGGGTGGTCCTGGACCGTGCCGAGCACCAGATGCGGCCGGGGTACGGCCAGTTCGGCGAGTTCGGCCTGGACCAGGGCGCGCAGCGGTTCGCCGCCCGCCACGGTCACATCGCCCGACAGCACGATCATCGCCGGGTCGAGCACGGCGACCAGCGAGGCCAGACCGATGGCGGTGCCGGTGGCGAACCGGGCGAGCAGTTCGCCGTACGGGCCGCTGTCGGCGCCGGTCTCCTCGCTCGCGGTGTGCCGCAGCGCGGCCTCGGCGAGCAGTTCGGCGGCGGCGTCCTGCTGGGTGCCGGCCGGGACGTCGATGCCCAGTTCCCTGGCCAGCCGCAACACGGCGTTGCAGCCCGCGAGTTCCTGGAAGCCGCCGTTGTTGGCCTTGGTGACGTTGCGGACCAGCGGGGTGCCGGGCACCGGCAGGAAGCCGACCTCGCCCGCGCCGCCGGTCCAGCCGCGGTGCAGCCGGCCGCCGATGACGATGGCGGCGCCGATGCCCTCCTCGTTCCACAGCAGCACGAAGTCGTCGTGCTCGCGGGCGGCGCCGATCCGCTGTTCGGCGACGGCGGCGAGATTGACGTCGTTGTCGTACTCCAGCGGCATCGGCAGCGCGGCGGCCAGCTCGTCCAGCAGCGCGGGGGCGTGCCAGCCGGGCAGGTGGCTGGCGTAGCGCAGCCGTCCGGTGCTGGGGTCGAAGGCGCCGGGCGTGCCTATGACGATCCGGTGCAGGTCGGAGCGGTTCAGCCCGGCGGCCTTGGCCGCGCCGTCCACCGCCTGCACGACCTGCTCCACCGCGTTGCCCGCGGTGCGGCGGCGCGGGGTGAGCAGCTTGAAGGTGCCGACGGTACGGCCGGTGATGTCGGCGACCGCGGCCCTGATCCGCTCGGAGTTGACATCGAGTCCCGCCACGTACGCGGCGGCCGGATTGACCGAGTAGAGCTGGGCGTTGGGGCCGGGGCGGCCCGCCGTGGTGCCGGTGGCCTGGACCAGCCCCGCCGCCTCCAGGCGCGCCAGCAGCTGCGACGCGGTGGGCTTGGACAGTCCGGTCAGCTTGCCGATCCGGGTACGGGAGAGCGTGCCGTGCTCCAGCAGGAGGTCGAGTGCGGCGCGGTCGTTCATGGCGCGCAGTACGCGCGGCGTTCCAGGGGTGCCAGCCATGCGCGCCATCCTCCCTCAGTTCACTGTTAGGAAAGTTTCCTATTGGCAAAACGAAAGGTAGGCCCGCCATTGGCGGAGCGTCAAGGGGGGTCGACGGCAGGACGGCCAAGTCGTTATGAACGAAGCCCCCGGCGCCATCAGGGTGCCAGGGGCTTCGGCAAAGCGACAGGTGCCGGGGGTCAGCGCTCGCCGGAGGCGGGCGGCGGCACGGGCGCCGCGGGGCGCGCGTCCTCCACGGCGGTCTGCCGCCGCATCTCGGCCACCTCCGACGCGCCCTCGGGCACCGTCGCCTCGGTGACCTCCACCGTCGGCGTGCCGCCGGAGATCACGATGCCCGCCTCGTCGAACGCCCGCTTGATCCGCCAGCGCAGCTCACGGGCGACATCGGTGGCCCGCCCCGGCATCGTCTTGGCGTGCGTCTGGATCACCACGAAGTCCGTGCCGACCGACTCCAGGCCGAGGACCCGTACGGGCTCCCAGAGCATCTCGTCCCAGGGGTCCTCCTTGCCCATGTCCTCGCCGGTGGCCGCGATCACCTGGCGCGCCCGCTCCAGGTCCTCGCCCGCGCCGACCTGCACGTCCACCACGGCCGTCGCCCAGCCCTGGCTGAGGTTGCCGATCCGCTTGACCTCGCCGTTGCGCACGTACCAGATCTCGCCGTTGTCACCGCGCAGCTTGGTGACCCGCAGGCCCACCTCTATGACGGTGCCGCTGGCCACCCCCGCGTCGATCACGTCGCCGACGCCGTACTGGTCCTCCAGGATCATGAAGACGCCGGACAGGAAGTCCGTCACCAGATTGCGCGCGCCGAAGCCGATCGCGACCCCGGCGACCCCGGCGCTGGCCAGCAGCGGCGCCAGATTGATCTTGAGCACCGACAGCACGGTCAGCGCGGCCGTGCCCAGGATCAGGAAGGACGCCACACTGCGCAGCACCGAGCCGATCGCCTCGCTGCGCTGCTTGCGCCGCTCCGCGTTGACCAGCAGGCCGCCCAGCGCGGTGGAGGCCGCGGCCTCCGCGCCCCGGTTCATCCGGTCGATGAGTCTGCTGATCGTCCGCCGCACCACCGAGCGCAGCACGATCGCGATGGCGACGATCAACAAAATGCGCAGCCCCGCGCTCAGCCAGCTCGCCCAGTTCTCCTGTATCCAGCCGCCGGCCCGGTAGACCGACGAATCACGGTCTCCGGCGGCGAGCGGGAACAGGCGGGACGGTACGGCGGCGGCGGTGGACGTCGCGGTGGGCACTGCGGAACCTCCGGTGGGAAACAAGCCTCCACACTAACGGGACGACCGATGCCGTCTCGTTGCCGTGCGGGAGGAGGGGCAGGCCACGATCGTGGGGATGAACACAGGTGTGCTGCAAAACACCCTCGGTCCGTTACCCGGGCATGGTGGCGCCATGGGCCGCCTTCCGGAGAGACTTAGGCCAGATCGTCCCGGCGCGAGCCACGCGCCGCCGGCGTTAAAGGAGGCATCCGTGCCGCATGTCCTGGTCCTGAACGCGTCGTACGAGCCGCTCGGCGTCGTACCGCTCCGCCGTGCGCTTGTCCTCGTGCTCAACAACAAGGCCGTCTGCCTCGAGGAATCCGGCGCCTATCTGCACAGTGAGACACAGGCGCTGCCCGCGCCCAGTGTCGTGAAGCTCACCAAATTCGTGCGAGTCCCCTTTCGGGGCACCGTGCCGCTGACCCGTAGGGCGCTGTTCGCCCGCGACGGCGGCAAGTGCGCGTATTGCGGAGCCGCCGCCACCAGCGTCGACCACGTCATTCCGCGCAGCCGGGGCGGCCAGCACGCCTGGGAGAACGTGGTGGCCGCGTGCAGACGCTGCAATCACGTGAAGGCCGACCGCCATGTGGCGGAACTCGGCTGGCGGCTGCGTCATCAACCCGCCCCGCCGTCCGGGCTCGCCTGGCGGATCATCGGGACCGGACATAGGGACCCGCGCTGGTTGCCATACCTGCAACCGTTCGGCGCGGACGACGCCCTGGCCCGGATCGACGGCATATCAGCCTGAGATCCGGGCTTTCGTGCGTCTCGGGCGCTGTACGGCAACCGGGAGCACGTCCGGCGCGGCGCGGCGGTCCGTGACGGGCCGGGGGTGCCACGCAGTGACCGAAACGGGTCACTCCGTGGCACCCCGTCACCGCGATCAGTCCGCCACCGCGTACGCCTCGACGCCGAACAGCGAGTAGCCGAATTTGGTCGCCCGGCGCTCGCCCTGCACCCGCACGTACCGGGTGCCGTCCTGCGCGTCGAGCCACACCGTCTCGGTTCCGCCGCCGCCGTCGGTCACCGTGGCCGCCGTGTGCCAGGTCACTCCATCGGCGGAGGTCCGCACCTGATATCCGGCCGCGTACGCGTCCTGCCAGTGCAGGACGACCCTGCCGACCCGGGCCGGGGCCGCCAGCTCGACCTGCACCCAGGCGTGGTCGTCCACCGGCGAGGACCAGCGGGTCTCCGGATCGCCGTCGGCCACCGCTGAGGCCGGGAAGTCCGGGGTCTCGTCACCCGAGGACGTCGCCGCGCCGCCGCGCAGCAGATCGGGCCCCGCGGTCCGCACCCGCGCCCGTACGGTGATCCGCCGCTCCACGGTGCGGCCCGCCACGGTGATCCGCACCGGCAGGCTGTACGTGCCGGGCGCCGTACCCGCGGGCACCGACACGCTCAGCGGCACCGCTCCCGCCGCGCCCCGCCGCAGCGGGACCGACGCGGGCGCGGTCGCCGTCGCCCCGCCCTTCAGTGCGGCCACCGAGACCGCCGCCTTCTCGTCGCGCGGCAGCCCCGAGGCCACCGACGCCGTCACCGGGACGGCGGAGCCGCCGATCTCGGCGTCCACCTCCGGGTGGTCGAACGTGACCCGCGGCGCCCCGGCGAACCACGGCACCACCTCGTGCACCCCGGCGCCGTCCGACAGCCGTACCGCGTCGGCGACGACCCCCGCGGGCAGCTCCGTCCAGTCCGCGGTCAGGCTGCCGATCCGCTGCCAGCCGCCGCCCGGGGTGTGCACCTCCACGGCCGCGGGCGCCTTGGTCACCCGGCCGGTGGCCGTGCGGGTGGGCGGGCCCGTGTCCCGTACGGCGATCGGATGCGGGCCGAAGGGGGAACCCGCCATCGGCCCCGGCGCCGGATCGGCCGCGGCGGCGGGGGCACCCGACCCCGTACGCGCACCGGACGCGGCGATCGTCACGCTGTCCAGCAGCCGCGCGCCGCCGAAGTCCACCGTCAGCGCACCCGCGTCGGAATCCGCGGCGGTCGAGGTGGAGAGGTCGCCGTCCACCACGGCCGACGCGTCGTCGGGACCGCTGGCCGTCGGAGCCACCTCGCCGCTCACCGACACGGTGAACTCCCGCACCGTCACCGCCCCCGACTGCCCGTCGCTCGCGCGCAGCCGCACCTGGCGGGCGCGGGTGCCCGCGGGGAGCGTCGCCGAGATCACCGCCTGGTCGTGGTACTCGCCGACCCGGTGCCAGCCGGTGCCGTCGTCCGCGGACAGTTCGAGGACCGCGTCGTGCAGGAAGTCGTCGGAGCCGCTGCCGTCGCCCATCGCGATCCGCACCGAGCCGACCTGCTTGGCCGTCCCGAGATCGACCCCGAAGGAGTCGTCGGGCTGCGGGGGAGCGTTGCTCGACCACGCCGTGGAATTCTTGCCGTCCACCATCGCCGACGGGTCGGTGCCGCGCCCCGAGGCGAGCGTGGCCGTCGCGGTCCTGCCGTCCGCGCGCAGCCCCGACCAGGCGTCGCCGTCGTCGACCGCCCGCGACAGGAAGCCGTCGAGCACGTCCTCGCCGACCTTCGCCGTGCCCTGCGTCAGCGCCGCCCGGCCGCGGTCCAGCGACTGCCGGGCCTTCCAGGCCGCCGCGCCGTCGCCCGCCGCCTGCGCCACCAGCATGTCGACCGCGTGCCCGCCCGCCGTCCCGTACGCCGACAGCCGGTCCAGCCACGGCCGCACCTCGGCGCCGAAGGTGCCGTCGGCGAGCCCGCGCAGGGCGTGCGGCGCGCCGCTCATCACGGTGAAGGCCGACCGCAGCCGGGCCGCCGCCGCCGTCAGCCGGGCGCGGTCGCCGGAGTCCAGCGCGGCCCAGAACTCCTTGGTCAGCGGGCGCAGATACGCCGACTCGTCGCCGCCGAGCGCCGACGACGCCTCGTTCCCCGCCAGCGCGCGCAGCGCCGCACGGGCCGCCTGATCCGGCCCCGCCAGGTCGTCGATCGCCGCCTGCCAGGAGGCCGCCGGGTCGTAACCGCGCGGATTCCAGGCGAAGTCCGCCGCCGTGAACAGCGGGATACGGGACGCGGCGGGCTGCTGCATCGCGCTCGCCAGCACCCCCGCCGAGACCGTCGCCACCGCGGGCTGACGGCCGGTGTACGGGCCGAGGAAGAGCCTGCCCGGCGCGAAGTCGTTCACCGGGTAGTTGTCCACCGTCACCAGCGGGTGCTTCAACGCGGCGGCTGCGTCCGCCACTTGGGTGCCGGTGATCCGCGCGGGCAGCACCCCGACACCGGTCCAGGCGACCGTCACGTCCGGGCTCAGCGCCTTCGCCAGCGCCGTGCGGTACGGGGTCGTGCCGTCCTGGTAGTACTCCGTGGGCAGCAGCGACAGATCGGCGCTGCCGTAGCGCCGCGCCAGATACGCGGCCACCACGTTGGCGACCTTCGCCTGGGCGCGCGCCGCCGCGTCGGGCCCCGAGCCGAACTCCCGCGCGTCCGCGCCGCAGTGCCACTCGCTGTAGCTCACGTCCTGGAACTGCAATTGGAACGCCCGCACGCCCAGCGCCCACATCGCGTCCAGCTTCCGCTCCAGCGCCCGCTGGTCGGACTTCGACGAGAAGCACATCGCCTGTCCGGGGGCCACCGCCCACGCCAGCGTCACATGGTCCCGCGTCGCCCGCTCCGCCAGCGCCCTGAAGTCCGCGCGCCGGGCCGCCGGATAGGGGTCGCGCCACTGCGCCTGCCGGTACGGGTCGTCGCCCGGCGCGTACAGATAGCGGTTCTGCTTGGTCCTGGCCAGGAAGTCCAGTTGCGACAGCCGCTGGTACTGCGTCCACGGCACGCCGTAGTACCCCTCGGTCACCCCGCGCACCGCCGCCGTCGGCCAGTCGCGTACGACCACGCCCGCGAAGCCGCGCTCGCCGCCGCTGTCGCCGGTGACGAGCTGACGCAGCGTCTGCGCCGCGTGGAACAGGCCGTCCTCGCCCGCTCCGGCCAGCGCCACCGTGCCGCCGTCCACCGCGAGCCGGTAGCCGCCGGACGCCAAGTCGTCCTGCTCGGGGGCCTTGAGCGCGGTCAGCCGGGGCTGCGCCGCGTCGCCCGCGTAGACGGTCAGCCCGGACCCCGGCGTGTCCGACCTGCGGATCTCCTGGGCGCCCGCGCCGCGCAGCGCGTCCTCGATCACATCGAGCGCGTACGGGTCGGCGTCCGTGCCCGCGACCAGCGTCACCGTCCTCGTCACGCGCGCGAACTGCCCCTGCGCGCGCAGACTCTGAGGGCGCGGCCACACCGCCGGGGGCCGCGGGGAGGCCGCGGTGTCCGTCCTGGTCCCGGCGGGCGGTGTGCTCGGCGGCGCGGGAGCGGCGGTCGCGGCGGGCGACTGGGCCAGCCAGCCGCCGATGAACGTGGCCGCGATGGCTGCGGCGGAACTCCTCCGGAGGGCCTGCACGGTTCCTCCTTGCGGAGTGCTGCACCGACGACGGACGTCGAGCCCATCACTCCTCGCGGTGCGGTGTCAATGTGGCTGGAGTTTCCTCCGCTTTGCCGCCGGATTCCGTCCGCCTCCCGGTCGCCTCGCCGCCGCCTTCCGCCGCCTTCCGCCGCAGGCAGGGGGCGGGAGGGCCACGGGCGGCCCTTTCGGCGCGTCGCGGACGGGCCGCGGGCCGCCTTCCGGAACTCCCCTCGAACGAGCGGCGCGGCGCGCCTCCGGGTACAGCGCGCGGCGTCGGGGTAGGGGTCAGTGCGGCTCCCGGGACAAACCCGTGCGAGCGAGGACGCGTGACCGACCGATCAACCCCTTGACTGACGAATGCGGAGGCCCGATGGACCGGGTGCGGCTTGCCGGGCTCTATGGCGTGGACGTGACGTACCGGCCGGCACCCGGGCGGGAGGTCCCGGTGCCGGAGGAGACGGTCGTCGCCGTCCTCGCGGCGCTCGGCGTGGACGCCTCGACGCCCAGCGCGGTCAAGTCCGCCCTCACGGCGTACGAGACGCGCCGGGCCAACCGGCTGCTCCCGCCGTGCACGGTGCTCAGATCGGGCCGCGGCACACTCGCGCAGGCGCTGCGCGCACTGCCCGAGGACACCCGGCTCACCGTCGAGACCGAGACGGGCGAGGCGCTGGACCCCGCCGTGACGCCCCCGCCGGGGCGGTACGCGCTGCGCGCGGCCACCGCCGACGGACGTACCTCCAGAGGCGACCTGATCGTGGCGCCCGAGCGGCTGGCGGGCCCGACGGGACGCGCCTTCGGCTTCATGGCGCAGCTCTACTCCACGCTCTCGCAGCGCTCCTGGGGCATGGGCGACCTCGGTGACCTCGCCGACCTCGCCGCCTGGTCGGGACGGACGCTGGGCGCCGGATTCGTCCAGATCAACCCGCTGCACGCGGCCGTCCCCGGCCCGCCCACCGACCCCTCCCCGTACCGCCCGTCCTCCCGCCGCTTCCCCGACCCGGTGTACCTGCGGATCGAGGAGGTGCCGGAGTACGCGTACCTGTCCGGCGAGGCCAGGGAGAAGGCCGACGCGCTGTCCCGCAGGGCCGCCGCGCTGCGTGACACCGTGCTGCTCAAGGACGCGCTCATCGACCGGGACGCGGTCTGGGCGCTGAAGGCCGAGGCCCTGGAGCTGCTGCGCGAGGTGCCGCTGAGCCCCGGCCGCCGCGCCGCCTACGTCGACTTCCTCGCCGAGCAGGGCCAGGCCCTCGACGACCACGCCACCTGGTCCACCCTGGCCGAACTGCACGGCGCCGACTGGCACAAGTGGCCCGCGGGGCTGCGCGACCCGCGTTCGCCGCAGGTCGCGCGGGCCCGCAGCGAGCACATGGACCGGGTCGACTTCCACTGCTGGCTGAGCTGGCTGACCGACGCCCAACTCGGCGCCGCGCAGCGGTCCGCGCGGGACGCGGGCATGACCATCGGCGTCGTGCACGACCTGGCCGTGGGCGTGCACCCCGCCGGTTCCGACGCCTGGTCCATGCAGCACGTCCTGGCCACGGGCATGTCGGTGGGCGCACCGCCCGACGCCTTCAACTCCCGCGGCCAGGACTGGGGTCTGCCGCCCTGGCGCCCCGACGCGCTGGCCGCGACCGGCTACGCGCCGTACCGCGACCTCATCGCGCGGATGCTGCGGCACGCGGGCGGCCTGCGGATCGACCACGTCATGGGGCTGTTCCGGCTCTGGTGGGTGCCGGAGGGCCGCCCGCCGACCGAGGGCGCCTACGTCCGCTACGACGCGGAGGCGATGCTCGGCCTGCTGGCCCTGGAGGCGCACCGCGCGGGCGCGGTGGTGATCGGCGAGGACCTGGGCACCGTCGAGCCCGGCGTACGCGAGGAGTTGGCGGGCCGCGGCATCCTCGGCACCTCGGTGATGTGGTTCGAACGCGATTACGAGGGGACCGGGCCCGAGGGCGGCGACGGCCGTCCGCTGATGCCCGAGGCGTGGCGCGAGTCGTGCCTGGCGACCGTCACCACCCACGACCTGCCGAGCACGGCGGCCCGGCTCACCGGCGAACACGTCGAGCTGCGGCACCGGCTCGGGCTGCTGACCCGCCCGCTCGCGGAGGAGGAGGCGGCCGACGCCGCCGAGGTCGCGGAGTGGCTGGCGCTGCTCGGCCGGCTCGGGCTGCTGCCGGAGGGCGCGGTCGACGAGGAGGCGGTGGTGAAGGCCGTTCACCGCTTCCTGGCGCGTACGCCCGCGAGCATGGTCGGCATCTGGCTGCCGGACACGGTCGGCGACCGCCGCCCGCAGAATCTGCCCGGCACCTGGGACCAGTACCCGAACTGGCGGCTGCCCGTCGCCGACGCCGACGGCACCCCGCTCACCCTGGACCGGATCGCCGTCTCGCCGCGGCTGTACGCGCTCGTGGACGACGTACGGCAGGCGATGGCGGAGGCGGGGGACACGGCGGTCGCGGCGGCGGCCGGGAGCGCGGCGACCGCCGGGGCCGGGGCCGGGGCGGCCGACGAGGCCGGGAGCGGGCCGGCCGTCGTGGCCGGGGCCGGGGCGGCGGAACACCCGGAAGGCCCGGAACACCCGTAAGGACACCCCGGGCGCGCGGCCCGTGAGGGGCTTCACTACATTGAGGGCGTGGACAAGAAGCTCACCAAGAAGGCCGTGCGCGCCGGAGTCATCACCGCCGGTACGACGCTCATGCTGCTCATGTCGACCCCGGCGTTCGCGCTCGCCCGCGACGACGGCGACGACCCGGGTTCCGGCCTGAGCGTCATCGAGACGCTCAGCCTGTTCGTGCTCGCCCCGCTCGTCCTGTTCGGGGTCATCGCGGGTCTGGTCATGGTGACCGACAAGACCCGCAAGGAGCAGGAGCACCCGAAGCAGTAGCCGCGCACTCGGCCCTCGGGCCCCTTCGCCCCCTCGGCGCCGGACTTCCCGGCGCGCCAGGGGGCTTTGTGCTGCCCGCGCGGCGTCGGGCGCGCGGGCGCGTGACGGGTCCGCGGGTGGCGGGTCCGCGGGTGGCGGGTCCGCGCGTGACGGGTCCGCGCGTGGCGGGTTTGGGGGTGGCGGGTCTCAGCGCCGGGCGCCCGGTTCCGCCGACGCGGCCAGCAGCAGCCGCAGCAGGTCGGCGAGCTGTTCCGCCTGCGCCGGTTCGACGGCGTCGAGCGTCGCCTTCTGGAGGGCGAGCCCGGCGCCGACCGCCTGGTCGATCACCCGCAGCCCCTTCTCGGTGAGGGAGACGCGCAGGCCGCGGCGGTCGTTCGGATCGGGCGCGCGGTCCAGCAGCCCGGCCCGCTCCAGCTTGTCCAGCCGGCCGGTCATCCCGCCGGTGGTGAGCATCAGGGCGGCCGAGAGCTGCCGGGGCGAGAGGGTGTACGGCTCGCCGGAGCGGCGCAGCGTCGCCAGCACGTCGAACTCGCCGCGGCCGATGCCGTACCGCTGGTACTCCTTCTCCATCCGGTCGCCCATCAGGCGCGCGATCCGGTAGATCCGGCCGAAGACGGCCATCGGGAGCGTGTCGAGGTCCGGGCGCTCGGACTTCCACTGACCGGTGATGGCGTCGACGACGTCGAGGGGTTCCTGAGTCATGGCCTCAGTATCGGGGCGGGGTCGCTCGACGGCAAGAAAGTAGCTTACAAGTAAGTAGCTTAGTGCTAAGCTATCTTCTGTCGACCTGACCGGTCGGCCTTCGTTCGGAACCGGAACCGGGATCGGGGAGCTTCACCATGTCGCTGCCGCGTACGCGAGCCACCACCGCACGACCCGCCGCCGCCCGGATTCCGGGGGAGCGGGCCCTGCTCGGGGCGATGGGCGTCGACTCGGTCGGCTCCGGGATGTACATCCCCTTCAGCCTGGTCTTCTTCCACCACATCACCGGGCTCTCCTTCGCCGTGGTCGGCGCCGTCCTGACCGTCGTCGGACTCATCGGCATGGGCGCCCTGCCGCTCGCCGGGACCGCCGTCGACCGTTACGGCGCCCGCCGCGTCCAACTTCTGCTCTACGGGGTGCGCGGCGCCGGATTCGCGCTCTATCCCTTCGCGACCTCGCTGCCCGCCTTCGCTGTCGTGGCCCTCGGCACCGCTTTCGGCGACCGCGCCTTCCCCGCCGTCCAGCAGGCGTACATCGGCGAGGTCGCAAGCGGCCTCGACCGCGACCGCCTCCAGGCCGCCGCCCGCGCCCTGCGCAACGCCGGGCTCGGCGCCGGGGCGCTGCTCGCCTCGCTGGTCATCACCGTCGCCGGTGACCGCGGCTTCACCGCTGCCGCTTGGCTCAACGCGCTGAGCTTCGGCGTCGCCGCCCTGCTGATACGGAGTATCCGCGCCTCGCGGGTGCCGGACGGTTCCGCGACGGCCGAGCGGCCCGCCGCCGGTTACCGGCTCGTCCTCGCCGACCGGGCCTTCCTCGGCCTCACCGCCGCCAACTTCCTCACCGCGCTGGGCTATTCGGCCCTCGCCGTGCTCTTCCCGCTCTTCATCGCGGGCACCCTGAACGGCCCGCAGTCGCTGACCGGCGCGGCCTTCACCGTCAACACCGTGCTGTGCGCCGTCGGCGGCGTCCACGTCGCCCGGCGCGTCCGCGGGCGCGGCGCCCGCCGCACCCGGTCCGCCGCGCTCGGCGCGGTGATCTTCGCCGCCGCCTTCGTGGGGCTCGGGGTGTTCGGCACGGTACGGCCGCAAGCCGGATGGGCCGTCGCCGGTGGGGTGTTCGCGCTGGTGGCGCTCTACACGGTCGCCGAACTGGTGCACAATCCGTCCTCCAGCGCGCTCGCCGTCGCCGCCGCCCCCGAGGCTCTGCGCGGGCGCTACATGGCCACCTACCAGCTCTCCTGGTCCCTGGCCGCGACCCTCGCCCCTTCCCTCTTCACGGCCCTCTTCGCCGCCGACTCCCGGCTTCCCTGGGCCCTGCTCACCCTCACGGCGCTCTGCGCCGCCGCCCTTCTCCTCCGCCTCGAGCCCCGACTTCCCGCTGCCGCGGTCCGCCTCGCCCCCCTCCCGGCGCCCCCTTGCCCAGTGCCTCCCTGCCCGACGCCCACGGCCCCGGCCCTCGCGGCCTAGCCATGGGTTCACCTTGCGCGGGACGTGGTCTTTCGGGGCGCGGCCCCTGTGGGTTCACCTTGCGCAGGGCCTGGCTTTTAGGGGCGCGGGGAACTGCGCGACAAGCCCCCACCGGCGGGTGGTCCGGCGACAAGCGAACTGCCCCGCCGGGGCGGGTGGTGACCCGCAGGAGGGCGGCAGCCGCACCGGGGCCCCGGACCGCGAAGGCGGTCCGGGGCCCCGGTGGCAAGAAGGCCGGACGGTCAGCCGGCGGCGGCGGCGTCGGCAGCCTGGGCGCGCAGCGAACGCTCCACGCTGGAGCGGGACTCCACGACCAGGCGACGCAGCGCCGGGGCCGGATCGGCCGACGCCAGCCAGGCGTCGGTGGCGTCCAGGGTGGCCTGCGAGACCTGGAGGGCCGGGTAGAGGCCGACCACGATCTGCTGGGCCATCTCGTGGCTGCGCGAGTCCCACACGTCCTTCACCGTCGCGAAGTACCGCTCGGTGTACGGCGCCAGCAGCTCGCGCTGGTCGGTCTGCACGAAGCCGCCGATCACCGCCTCCTGCACGGCGTTCGGCAGCTTGTCGTCCTCCACGACAGAGGCCCAGACCGCCGCCTTGACCTCGGCGCTCGGCCGCGCCGCCCGTACCGCCGCGGCGTGCTGCTCGCCCGCCGAGGTCGGGTCGAGCGCCAGCTCCGCGTCGATCGCCTTCTCGTCCGCGCGGCCGGTCGCCGCGAGCCGGGACAGCAGCGCCCACCGCAGATCCGTGTCGACGGCCAGTCCCTCGTACGTCACCGTGCCGTCCAACAGCCCGGCCAGTACGTCCAGTTGGGCGTCGGTGCGGGCCGCGAGGGTGAACGCGCGTGCCCAGGCGAGCTGGTGGTCGCTGCCCGGCGCCGCCGTCCGCAGGTGCTCCAGCGCCGCCTCGGTCCACCGCGCCAGGCCCGTGTCGCGCCAGGCCGGGTCGGCGTACAGGTCGAGCGCCAGCTTCGCCTGCCGGTGCAGCGACTGCACCACACCGATGTCGGTCTCCTTGCCGATGCCCTGTAGCACCAGCTCCAGGTAGTCACGGGCGGCCAGTTCGCCGTCCCGCGTCATGTCCCAGGCCGACGCCCACACCAGCGCGCGCGGCAGCGACTCCGTGAAGTCCCCGACGTGGTCGCGGACCACGGCCAGCGACTGCTCGTCCAGCCGCACCTTCGCGTACGACAGGTCGTCGTCGTTGAGCAGGATGACGGCCGGGCGCGGCGTCCCCGCGGGGAACGGCACCTGCGTCGACTCGCCAACGACGTCCAGCTCGACGCGCTGGGTCCGTACCAGCTTGCCGTCCACCAGGTCGTACGCGCCGACCGCGATCCGGTGCGGGCGCAGCACGGCCTCGCCCTTCGCGCCGACGGGCAGCGCCGGGGCCTCCTGCCGTACCGCGAGCGAGGCAACCGTACCGTCCTCGGCCACCGTCACCTCCGGCCGCAGCACATTGATGCCCGCCGTCTCCAGCCACGCCTTCGACCAGGTCTTCAGGTCGCGCCCCGAGGTCTCCTCCAGCGCGCCGAGCAGATCCGCCAGCCGCGTGTTGCCCCACGCGTGCCGCTTGAAGTACGCCTGCACGCCCGCGAAGAACTCGTCCTCGCCCACGTACGCCACGAGCTGCTTCAGCACCGAGGCGCCCTTGGCGTACGTGATGCCGTCGAAGTTGACCAGCACGTCGTCCAGGTCGTTGATCTCCGCCATGATCGGGTGCGTGGACGGCAGTTGGTCCTGCCGGTACGCCCACGTCTTCATCGAGTTGGCGAAACTCGTCCACGAGTGCGGCCACTTCGAGCCCGGCGCGTACGCCTGGCAGGCGATCGAGGTGTACGTGGCGAACGACTCGTTCAGCCACAGGTCGTTCCACCACTCCATGGTGACCAGGTCGCCGAACCACATGTGCGCCAGCTCGTGCAGGATCGTCTCGGCCCGCGTCTCGTACGCGGCGTCCGTGACCTTCGACCGGAACACGTACTGGTCGCGGATCGTCACCGCGCCCGCGTTCTCCATCGCGCCCGCGTTGAACTCCGGCACGAAGAGCTGGTCGTACTTCGGGAAGGGGTACGCGTACGCGAACTTCTCCTCGAACCAGTCGAAGCCCTGCCGGGTGACCTCGAAGATCGCCTCGGCGTCCAGGTACTCCGCCAGCGAGGGACGGCAGTAGATGCCCAGCGGCACGCTGCGGCCGTTCCCCTCCCAACTGCTGTGCACCGACGCGTACGGGCCGACGATCAGGGCCGTGATGTACGACGAGATGCGCGGGGTCGGCGCGAACACCCACACGCCGTCCGCCGGGGGCTCGGGCGTCGGGGAGTTCGAGATCACCGTCCAGCCGGCCGGGGCCTGGACCGTGAAGGCGAAGCTCGCCTTCAGATCCGGCTGCTCGAAGCTGGCGAAGACGCGGCGGGCGTCCGGTACTTCGAACTGCGTGTACAAATATGCTTGCTTGTCGACCGGGTCGACGAACCGGTGCAGGCCCTCGCCGGTGTTGGTGTACGCGCAGTCCGCGACGACCCGCAGCTCGTTCTCGCCGGAGCGCAGGCCGGGCAGCGCGATCCGCGAGTCCTTGAACGCGGCTGCCGCGTCCAGGGGCTCGCCGTTGAGCACCACCTCGTGCACGAGGGGGGCGACCAGGTCGATGAACGTTTCCGCTCCCGCCTCGGCGGCCTCGAACCGTACGGTGGTCACCGACCGGAAGGTGCCGCCCTCCTGGGCGCCGCGCAGGTCCAGCTCGATGTCATAAGCGTCCACGGTGAGCAGGCGCGCACGCTCCTGCGCCTCCTCACGCGTGAGGTTCGTACCAGGCACGGTGGCCCACTCCTTCTCGTCAGATGAGACGCCCATCCTCGCACGGCACGTTTCCGTTCCACGGCTCGCCGCCAGGGCTTTGTCTTTTCCCGCCCCGCCCACCCGTGCGGGTGCTTTGTCGTCTGCGGGTGCCGCTTGTGCCTGGGTCGGTGCCGGTCCGGGGCACCTCCTCGAAATGCGGCTACCTGCTCCCGTGTATCCGGCACCCTCCCCGTCACCGCATTTCTGCGGGGGCACCCCGCCCCGTCCCCTCCCGGTACGTCGGCGTCCGCCTGCCGGTGGGGGTGGCCGGGGGGTGGGGTGGGCGTAGGTACGTCGACGTCCGGCGGTCCGGTGGGGGTGGCCGGGGGAGGGAGGTAGTGGGGGGTGAAGCCCGCGGTGGTCTCTCCGCTGTGGTGGCGGGGAACGGGGGTGGGCTATTGGATGGTGTCGGGAAGGTCTGAGGCAGCGGTGTCGGCTACAAGTTCGGCAAGCTCGAAGCGGTACTCGAATTGCTTCATGTAGCCCTCGACGCGGAGAACGTACGTCCGCTCGGAGCACTTGAACGCCTGCCTGCGCCGGGGTTTGCGGACATCGCGGTCGAAGGTGTTCACCAGGTTGAGGAAGACGCCCGGCGCTTCCTCATGGCTGGCCTCGAACTCGGTGAGGGTGTCAACCCGATAGGGCCCGTGAGGCGAACCGCCGACCGGACTTATCAGGACCATCCATCGGGCCACGCCAGCTCCTCGCCCATCGCATGAGAGTGATCAACACCCCCCATTCCACCCGACCCTGCCAACGATCACCAACGCCCCCCAGCCCCCAGCCGCCAGCAGCCCCTTGGCCCCCACCGACGCACCCGAGCCCACCCACCCCCCACGGCCAGGCGGACGCCGACGCACCCGAGCCCACCCACCCCCGCCCCGGCACCCCCACGGGCAGGCGGACGCCGACGTACCCGAGCCCACCCACCCCCCTCCACCACCCCCACCGGCGGGCGGACGCCGACGTACCGGGAGGGGACGGGCCGGGGTGCCCCCGCAGAAATGCGGTGACAAGAAGGGCACTGGATACCCACGACCAGGTAGCCGCATTTCGAGGAGGTGCCCCGGACCGGCACCGACCCAGGCACAGGCGGCACCCGCAGACGAAGAAAACACCCGCACGGGTGGGCGGGGTGGGAAAGACAAGACAACGGCGGCAGCCGTCACGCCGGGACGGGGGTTGTCCCCACCATGGGGACGCCAGGGGACGCCATGGTTCGGGAGAGCGCGGCTCCGTAGCGTCGAGAGGGTCGGGAAGCGAACTGAGCTGAGGGGAAAGAGATGGCGTCGCGGCGCGAACGCAAGCGGGCACAGAAGGCGGCGGACGCCGAAACGACAGGCACGCCGGCCACGGCGGACGCGGCGTACGCGCCGTACGCGGTGGAGCTGAGAGGAGTGCGGCGCACATACGGCCGCGGCGAGGCCGCGGTACACGCGCTGCGCGGCATCGATCTGGGGCTGCCCCGCGGCAGCTTCACGGCGGTGATGGGCCCCTCCGGCTCGGGGAAGAGCACGTTCCTCCAGTGCGCGGCCGGACTGGACAAGCCGAGCGCCGGGCAGGTGCTGCTGGGCGGGGTGGAGATCACCGCGCTGAGCGAGAAGCGGCTGACGGAGCTGCGGCGCAGCCGCATCGGGTTCGTGTTCCAGTCGTTCAATCTGCTGCCGTCGCTGACCGTGCAGCAGAACGTCCAGCTCCCGCAGCGCCTGGCGGGCGAGCGCCCCGACCGGCGCCGGGTGGCGGAGCTGCTGGCCCAGGTGGGCCTGGAAGGCCACGGAAGGCGCCGCCCCGGCCAGCTCTCCGGCGGGCAGCAGCAGCGCGTGGCCATCGCGCGGGCGCTGGTCACGGAGCCTGACGTGATCTTCGCGGACGAGCCGACGGGGGCGCTGGACACGGGGACGGCCCGCGAGGTGCTGGGGCTGCTGCGGCACGCGGTGAACGGGCTCGGCGCGACCGTGGTGATGGTGACGCACGACCCGGTGGCGGCGTCGTACGCGGACCGCGTGCTGTTCCTGGCGGACGGCTCGTTCGCTGACGAGCTGTGGCACCCCGAGCCGACGGCGGTCGCGGACCGGATGGTGGCGCTGACCCAGCGCGAGACCCAGCGCGAGACCGGGCGCGGCGCGGGACGGGTGGGGGCGGCGGCATGAACGGCCTGGCCCGCGCCTCCGTGCGCTTCAGGCCCGCGTCCTTCGTGGGCACCTTCGTCGCGCTGCTGTTCGCGTCCGCCGTCATCACGGCGTGCGGCAGCATGCTCCAGACCGGGATCACGGCGCATGTGAAGCCGGTGCGGTACGCGGCCACGCCCGTCGTGGTGGCGGCCGACCCGTCGGCGCGGATCACCACGGGGCACGGCGACGACGCCGACAGCGACGCGGCGTCGCTGCCGGACCAGCCCCGCGTGGACACGGCGCTCGCCGACCGCATCGCCCGCGCGCCGGGCGTGTCGGCGGCCGTACCCGACACGGCCTTCCCGGTGCAGTCGAAGACGCTGCCGCCGCTGACCGGCCGCGACTGGTCGGCCCACGCGATCGACGCGAGCACGGTGGTGCGGGGGCGGGCACCTGGTACGGGCGAGGTCGCCCTGTCGGCGGCCACCGCCCGGGCGGCGCACGTCGGCGTCGGCGACACCCTCACGCTGACCGCCCCGACGGGCGCGACCACGTACAAGGTCTCGGGCCTGACCGACACGGAGACCAGCACCGGCGCCGGCGCGAAAGACGGCACCAAGGCAAGCGCTACAACAAGCGCCTCGGCCGGCGCCTCGGCCTACTTCGCCGACCCCGTCGCCGACCGCCTGTCGGGGCACCCGGGCCGCACCGACGCCATCGCCGTGCTGCCCGCCAAGGGCGTGAGCACGGACGAGCTGGCCCGGCAGGTGGAGGCCGCGGTCAAGGGCGCCCCCGGCGACCCGGCGAAGGTGCGCACCGGCGACGGCCGCGGTCTCGCCGAGCACCCGGAGCTGGCCGAGGGCAAGGAGATGCTGACGGCGATCGGCGCCTCGTTCGGCGGGATCGCCACGGCGACGGCCGTGTTCGTGGTGATGGGCACCGTCGCGCTGGCGATCGGCCAGCGCGGCCGGGAGATCGCGCTGCTGCGCGCCGTCGGCGCGACCCCGCGGCAGATCCGCCGCACCGTGGCGACCGAGGCGATGCTGGTGGCGCCGATCGCGGGCGCCGCGGGCATCCTGCCCGGCGTGGCGCTGGCCCGCTGGTGGGTGAGGCAGCTCGTCCACCGGGACGCCGTCCCGGCCGGGGTGACGCTCAGCACCGGCTGGATCCCGATGGTGAGCGCGGTCGGCGCGGGCCTGCTCGCGGCGCTGGCCGCCGGATATCTGGCCGCCCGCCGCCCGTCGAAGGCCCGGCCGAGCCAGGCGCTCGGCGAGGCCGCGGTGGAGCGCCGCAGGCCCGGCGTCATCAGGACCGTGCTCGGCGCGGCGGCCGTCGCGGGCGGCTGCGTCCTGGCCGCCGTCGCCGCGCACACCACGGGCGAGGACGCCGCGAACGTCGCCCTCGGCATCGTCTTCTGCTTCATGGTCGGCGTGGCCTTCCTCGGGCCCGTCGTGGCCTGGGCCGCCGCCGCGCTGCTCGGCCTGCCGCTGCGCGCGGGCGGCGCCGCCTCGCAGCTCGCCGCCGCCAACAGCCGGGCCAACGCCCGCAGGCTGGCCTCCGCGATCACCCCGATCGTGCTGGTCACCGCCTTCTGCGGCACGCTCCTGTGCATGCAGGGCTCGCTCAAGCACGAGGCGGCCCACCAGATCAAGGACGGCGTCGTCGCCGACCAGGTGCTCGGCTCGTCCGGCGCGGGGGTGCCCGCCGACACCGCGCAGCGCGCCGCGAAGGTGCCCGGCGTGGACGGCGCGGTCGGCGTCCTGCGCAGCGGCGCGCTCTACCGGGCTTCCGGCTCGCTCAACTCCGCGTCCCTGCTGGGCGTTTCCGGAGACCCGGGCAAGCTGCCCGACGTCCTCCAACTGGGCCTCAAGACCGGCTCGTTGAGCGCGCTGACCGGTGACGGCCGGACGGTCGCCGTGGATTCGCTGCTCGCCGGTACGGCGAAGGTGAAGGTCGGCGACCGGATCCCGCTGTGGCTCGGCGACGGCACCCGGGTGCGGCCCACGGTCGTGGCGACGTACGAACGCGGCCTGGGCATCGGTCAGTTGCTGATGCCGCGCACGGCGGTCGCCGACCACGCGCGGACGGCGTACGACACGCAGGTGCTGGTGCACGACGCGCCCGGCGCGGACCGTACGGCCGTCGCGCGGGACCTGTCGCGGCTGGGCGTCGCCGGGCTCACGGTCACCGACCGCGCCGGGTACCGCCAGCAGGCCGACAAGGAGCTGGAGTTGAACGCCTGGGCGAACAGCGTCATGGCCGCCGTCCTCGGCGGATTCGCCGCGGTCGCCGCCGCGAACACGCTGGTGATGACGGTGCTGGACCGACGCCGCGAGGTCGCGCTGCTGCGGCTGGCGGGCACCACGCGCCGCCAGGTGCTCGGCATGGTCCGCCTGGAGGCGCTGCTGGTCGCCGCGGCCGGGTTGCTGATCGGCGGTGCCATCGCGTGGATCACCCTCGTCCCGATCGCCCGCGGTCTGACCGGCGCGAGCCCGTACATCCCGCCGGGCACGGCTCTCGGCCTCGCGGGCGCCGCGACGGTCATCGGCCTGCTCTCCACCGCCCTTCCGGCCCGCGCGCTGCTGCGCGCCAACCCGGCGGCGGCGGGCGCGGCCCGCGAATAGCCCACCGGACACGGTGAGTTGAACGCGTTCGGTGCACGCGGACAGGGCGGCCGTCAGGAGACGGCCGCCCTGTTCACGTACGTACCGGGGGTGGGGGGGGGGGGGGGGGGGGGGGGGGGGGGGGGGAAGGAGGGGAGGGGGGGGGGGGGGGGGGGGGGTTGTGGTGCGCGCGGCCGCCGGGGCGGCGGGGTGGGGGTGTGGGGGCGGGGCGACG